>JANQER010000233.1 GCA_028278255.1 Elusimicrobiota bacterium
TGGTCCGGGACATGACTGCCACTTCAACAAAAACACACGATGCGCTGGGCCGTGTTTTGACAGAACAGTCTCAAGAAACAGAAAACAACATCACCAAACACCGCGCCTGGCAGGCCCTGGCCCACACCCCTGCTTCACAAACCAAAGCATACGAAGAAACCATTATTGAACAAGGACAAGATTACCAAAAGCAACACCATATTCTAAGATCAAATATCATTTATGACGACCAAAACCGCACCACGCAATATCATGAAACAGCTGCAGATTCCACCCGGCCGGACCTGTCTTTGTCCACAGACTGGGCTGTCTTAAAATTTGATGAATTGGGCCGTGGTCAAAACATTTTTGAAACAATCACAGAATCCGGCACCCTGGCTGACGGCTCTGTTCTGCACATACAAAAAGACCATGCCCGGCAAAGCATCACCTATCAAGGCTATGACCAAATCAATACGTACCAGGACACATGGCTTAACCATGCCACACAAGAACAAAAAACAACAACCCGCACCAGCGCCACGTACAACAATCTCAACCAAATCACATCCTATGCAGACACTGTCACCACACACACACCAGGCATTGGCGCTGTCACACAAACCATTGACAGAGACGCCCAAGGTTATGACCTCAATGGCCGCTTAAACCACACGCATGAAACAATTCTGACTGATGACGCTGTCAGCCTGCAAAAAGAAAACACCTGGTCAGCTGATGTGCATGATTCAGGCCGCTTAAATGCGTACACGCAAATCCAGCGCCAAACATCTCTGAATCCGGACAGGCCTTTGGATCTTCTGGTCACCACCATGCGTCACAGCATAGAGTATGACCCACAGAACAGCAGAACCGGTTATAAGGAAGAAACAACTTCCAATAAAAACCCGGATCTGCTCACCACTGTTGTTCAAACCAATGCCCAATACAATGGTTTCGGTCAAATGACTTCTTATCACAATCACACAGAGCTTGATTCATTTTCTGACGGGCCTTTGCAAGCCGGCCAAACCCTTGACCGCGCGCATATTCTTTATGATTCAGCCGGCCGTATGATGTCTTATACAGACCAAAAAACAGATGAAAAAAAATCTGATGAAATTCTGACCATTGACTGGCAAGCCGCTTCATACACAGGTGAATTCCTGACCGGATATCAGGAAACAACCCAATCCAACTCAGGTCTGAACCGTGTGCGCCGGGTCACAGGCATTCAATACAATGAGCACGCACAAAAAACACATGAAACTGACATCTTGCACACCACAGCATCAGGCTATGATGTGTCTGAAACGCGCCAGACACAAAACATCTCGTACAATGACTTGGGCCAAACAATTTCTTCTCTGACCCAATCCATTCGTTCTGATACGCCGGATATGCAGGAAACCATTGTGCGCGCCAATGAAACCTATGACATACGCGGACGGTCCCATGCGTATCGCCAGGAAACCAAAGTACAAGCACATGTAGGGGCGCACGGCCGTGCGCCCATGTTACACACAGTCATTGACCGCGTGTTCACTGATTACAATGACCAGGGTTTGGTTCAATCGTTTCAGGAACAGGAAATGAATTCACAAGCGCCTGATCTCCTTTTGGAAAGAACCCGCGTGCAGACCAACTATGATGCCAGCCAAAGAGTATATGCTTTTGCAGAGCAGACGCAGGAGTCTGCCGGGGCTGTGAATCGCGTTCTGCGCACCAAAACCCGTGAGCGCACAGATTACAATGGCATGGGCCGTGTGTCTGGTTTTCTTGAACACCACCAGACCACAGGCCAAAACAATGCACAAAACTTGGATGTCACTGAAACCTTAGAAACCCGGAACCGCACTTATCACCCGGCCGGTATACTGACGGGCTATGAAGACATCCGGTCCTCCACAGCCCGGCCCGGCATTCAAGACGGCATTCGCTGGTCAGCAGAAACCATGGATTTATCAGGGCGCATCACCTCATATGAACAGGAAGAATTTTTAAGCCGTTCAGCCCTGCCAGATCCCTTGCCTTTACAGCCCGATGACCTGTGGTATCGCCGCACCCGGCAAAACAACATTGTGTTTGATGATTATGGCCGCAAAACAGCGTATGACCAAATTGTGCATGACACGGCCCAGTCAGGACTCACCAGCACTGTTCATTGGACAGGTGATCATGATGATCAAAACCGTGTGATCTCTTTTTCAGAATCCCGCAGAATCTATGATGCCTTGCACCCGGAACAATATGACGTGTCTATGGCCAAGACCAGAACCCAAACCTATGACACGTTCAATCAAAGAGAGGCCTATCATGAGACCAGGACCAATGGTTTGGGGTCCACATTCACCACAGACTGGTCAGGCGCCTACGACCATTTGGGCCAAGTCACAGGGTATCAAGAAAGCACTGTGCAGACCACTGAGGGGGAAGTCAATGCCCCGGCTTTGTTTTTGCACACAAATGTGCTCAGACAAAACACACAGTATGACAACCTTGGCCGCATGTCCTCTTATCAGGAAGACCGCCTATCTTCCCATGCCCTGAATTTACAGGAACAAACCATCTGGTCTGCACAAGATTTTGACGATCATGGCCGCGCACACCAATTCACAACAGACAACCGCAAAATCAACAGAGACACCGGAGATCTGCTGGAACAAACCCGCACCCAAAGAACAGCCGCTGATTATGATGATTTTAACCGGGAAACAGAATTTGAAGAAGAGACTGTACAAGGCGGCTTGACCACAATTGTGCGCCGGCTGGCCACAGACTACAATGAATACGCACAAGAAATTCTGGCACAAGAAGAAAAGACAGAACAAGGACAAAACCAAGCCGGTCAGCTTGTTTTGTCCACAAACAAAACCCTGTCCCGTGTGCGCGCCTATGATGTTTTGGGCAGGCGTATGCATGAAGAATCCAAAGAAAATAAATCCGGCGTGGAAACCACTGTCACTTGGAATGCCGCAGGGTTCACACAATCTTCCCAAGTCAATGCGTATCACCAAACCGCCACGCGCACAGGCCCGGACTTCCAAACCGTGACAACACAAGAACGTCAGCACACATCTTATGACAACCAAAACCGTGTGCTGTCTTATCAAGACACAGTGCAGGACAACTCAAAACATAATCTCATCACTCAAACCAATTTCACAGTCACGGCTTTTGACGATTTGGGCCGGCACAAAGACATTCAAGAACACCAAACAGAAACCGGTTCACTGCCCAATGGGGATCAACATCACATCAGCCTGCACAAAACCAAAACCAATATCCAATACATTGGATATGATCTCATCAACAGTTTTCAGGAACAAAGACAAAATCTCAGCACTGGCGTCACAGACACACAGACACGCAATCACACAACATACAACAACCTCAAACAAGTTCAGACCTATCAAGACCGGAACACCACTGATATTCCGGGCACAGGCACTGTCACAAAAACAGTGACACGCACTGGATCTTCTTATGATATGAGCGGCCATGCAGACGCTTACCAGGAAATCCGGGTCTCAGATCAAACCCCTGCACAAACAGAGACCATTCAATGGACAGGCCAAAACACAGATTATGGCCGGCTCCTTTCTTCTGTGCAAGCCAAACAATCCGTCTCAACAGACCCTGACTTGCCTCTCAATGTCACGGAACGCACAGAAAAAAATAACATCACTTACAATCCATTCAATCAAGAAACCGGTTCGCAAAGTCTTGTGACACATTCATACAGCCCTGATCTCCAAACCTTAATCACGCAAGCCAATCAACAATACAATGGCTTTGGCCAAACAACCTCTTATGACCAAACCATTGACCGCACATCTCTGATCCCTGGCGTGCTGAATGTGCAAGACACCCTGCAGCGTCACAACACCCGGTATGACTCAGCAGGACGCGTTCAGACTTATCAAGACACCCGCACTGACGGCACAAAACCGGGTGAAACCTCAGACATTCAATGGACAGCGCACCAATACACCGGACATTTGGTCACGGATTATGATCAAACCACTGACACATCCACTGGCCTCACCTTGCAAGAATCTGTGCAAGACATTGGTTACAACAACCACTTACAAAAAATCCAAGACACCCGCACTCTTGTCACAACAGCGCCAAACTATTCTCTCACACAAACCAATCAGCGCACAGCGTACACGTACAACAGCCTGGGCCAAAACACTGGTTTCACAGACCAACAAACCCGTGACAATGCTTTGGATGTGGTTCAAATCACGCAGCGTCAAAACAACACTTATGACACAGCCGGACGTTCTTTGGCTTATACGGACACAGTCACACGCCAAGGCGGGGGATTGAATGACACCGCCGCCACGCACCGCCAAAACACCCAATATAACTTGCTCAACCAACTCATATACACCCAAGAAGCACAAACACAAAACACAGCGTCTCCTGAACTCACACTGCTCACACAATGGACAGGTTTGGCGCACAATGCTTTGGGCCAGGTGCAGGATTATGACCGCACACGCACGCGCCAAAACACAGCTGACAACCAAATCCTCAATGAACAACTGACTCAGCGCAGAAACATCCAATACGTGTCCGGACAGGAAACCAGTTACACAGACACCATGACAGACACACAAACCCCGGATCTCTCGGTACAAAACGCATTCAGTCACGCAGAATACACCCCAGCCGGTCTGTTGCTGAAGTCTCAGGAAACCCGGCATGAACAGGGCGCCAGTGACACAGGCGACACACTGGATCGTGTCACGCATTACAATATATTGAACCGCTCTTATGACCTCAAGGGCCGGCTCCTCAATGAACAAACCAGCACTGCTTCTGAGGGACAACCTGCAGAAGCCCGTGACTGGTACAATGCTGTTTATGACACAGGTTCAGGTTTGCTGCTAAGCTATGAAGAAACCCTCACGCGCACAGGTGATGTCATCAATGACATACGCACAGACCAAGTGACTGGCCTGACTTATGACACGTCTGGCCGCAAAACAACTTTCACCAAAAACACCTATTCCCATCAAACCCCGCGCACCATGACAATGACCCACCAAACCCAATCCTATGATGACTGGGGCCGGTTGTCTGCCTCATCCCTTGACACCCGAAACCTGGGCCGCAAGCCGAACGGGGAAACAGATAAAGCCCTGCTCAACACGCGTACCATTATGACCAAAGACCAAATCAATTACAAAACAGATGCTTTTGATCAAATCTCCGGCTACCAGGAAACAGAACAGGACATCACACTGGGTGTGGACACAATACGCCAAAGACAAAACATTGGGTTCAATACTTTGGGCAAAGAAACCGGATTTGAAGAGACTGTTCAAAAGAGGGAGGCAGGCTTTGTCCCTGCCGGGTTGTCTGCTTTGACCATCAATGAAAATTCTGCCAGAACGCGGGACAATCAGCATTATGATGCATACGGCCGGCTCATCTATTATGAACAAGACCAAATACAGCCGTCAGGCCGGGCTGAGCAAACCGAATGGCACGGCTGGCTCACGGAAGATGGCTTGCTGCAAGAATACGGACAATTCACAGAAGTGGCTGAATCCGTGGGTGAACCTCCGTATGACATCATTTTTGTGGACCACTTTGATGCTGAGTATGATGCGTCTGGCCGGGCTTTGTTTTACTGTCAAGACACATATCACGCCATGCATCCCTCATTGGACCAATACATGGATTGGTCCAATGCCTCCTATAATGACCTGGGCCAGATCACAGACTATCAAACAGATATTTGGACCAATGCGGACTTGTCTGACACACAAACCCAATATGCTGACATCACATACAATGATTTGGGCTTGCAAATCTCTAAAACAGAAACCATAGAGTCTGCAGACCGGCCCAATATCCAAACCAAGCGCACCTGGTCAGATATGAGCCATTATCAAGGCGGCAAAACCAATGCGTACCAAACCCAAACACATCGCACAGGCGCGCTGCCCACAGGGGAAACGCTTAATACTTCTGTGACACAAAATCGGTTGGTCACACACTATGACCTGATTGGCCGGGAAACAGGCAGCTTGTCTCAGGAAGTGTCTTCCAATGAACCTGATGTCACCAAAACCATAGACATTGACAACATGCAGTACGACCCCAGAGACCGCCTGATCACGCGCAGCGAATCTGTGCGCAGACATGCGGCAGACAACACATTGGATGTCACAGACACTGTCCAACAAGCTTACACCTATGACAATGCCACAAATTTTCAAACCGGATTCATTCAGAAGAAAACATCAACAGCCACGCCGGATCTGACCACCACAATCACGCGCACCAATCACGCGCACAATATTGACGGCCGGGTCACCAATTACACGGAAACCACTGTGGGCGCAGACCCGGACTTGTCCCTGAACACGCAATCCATTGTCAACCGTACCAATATAGATTACACGCCTGAAGGATTTTTGGAATCCTATCATGACCAAACCCAACAAAAAGTGGGCACAAACATTTTGGGACAGCCTGTGTACAATACCACAGAAGTGGATTGGTCAGCCCAGTCCTACAATGGATTCGGCCAAATCACTGGTTATCATGAAACCAATGGCACAGGCCCTTTTGGCGCATTTGAAAAACACACCACTGGTATTTCTTATGATGACCAAGAATCCCGCACAGCTTTTACAGAATCCGGCACCAGCCGGCAAAATGGCACATACACCCGCACATGGGACAATGCCTCTTATAACACCAAAGGCCAGCTCAGCCATTACACGGAAACATTCGTACGGGCGCACGGCCGTGCGCCCCTACAGACACACACAATCTGGACCGCTGATTTTTCTGATGCGTACAACAATCAAGGCCAGCAACAACATTACAAGCAAACCATTGTGCAAACCTATGATGACCAAACAATCGGCGAACAAAAAACAACTGTGAATGAAAAGCAGAATATTTTATACAACGCTTTGGGCCAAATGACGCATTATGAAGAAGACACTGTTTTGACTTCGCCGCAGGTGTTGAATCAGCAGTCCCACAAAACATGGGAGGCTTTGGCGTATGATGACATGAACCGTGTCACGCACACGCAGGAAAATATAATCACTGATTATTATGATTTGTCGGGCGGACACGGAGGTCCGCCCCTACAACAAGAAACCATTGTCCGTACTTGGGAGAATGCTGTTTATGGGGACCGCGGGCTTTTAACGGGATTTCAAGAAAACACAGAACGCACTGTCACTGACCACACAGCTGGGACACCTGACACCACAACCAACAGTTGTTTGGTGCGTGACAACACTGATTACAATGCTGTTGGCCATGTGTTGTCTTTTCAAGAGCATGGGAACAATGAATCTCAAGGCGCATACACCCGCACTTGGACAGCCACTGATTTAAACAACAAAGGCCAGGCACTGGGCTTTCATGAACAGACACAGTCCCAAGGCCAGGGTCTCACAGATTTCACGCGCACCAACATCCAATACAACCAACATGGATTTATCACTGGCTATCAAGACACAGGCCTTGTGAATAATCAGACTGTGACCAAAAACTGGGGCACAAGTGCGCAGTTCACACATATGTTGTCGCCTGTTGATGGCAGCCTGGATTGGACAGGCCGTGTGCCTGTTTATGATGTGTCCGGCCGTGTGCGCGCTTATGATGAAACCAGCCGCACGCTGTCTGGTTTTTCTGAAAAAACACAAACCAATATACAATACAACGGACTTAATCAAACCCAGTCTTATCAAGAAGCCACTTGGACAACCCAACAAGGCCATGTCAACAAAACATGGACCAATGGCCATTATGATGCTGCCAATCGGCTGCTCTCTTATGAACAAACCTTAGATGATGCTTTTGACAAGCGTACAGTTTCTCAATGGACTGCTGACCTTGGTTACAATGCATTGGGCCAGCTTCTGGGCCACACAGAAGAGGCCACTGAATTTGATCTAACCCAAGGCTTGCAGCCCAGAGCTTACAGCCAAGTGGTTTGGCGTGCTCATTTTTCTGACTCATATAACAATCTTGGCCAACAGCAGCACTATCAATCCACCACAGTGCGTGAATCCGTGGGAGAAACAGACATTCAAACCACAGTGCGTGAATGGTCTCATGCTGTGTATGATGACAATGGCCAAGTCACCCAATACAAAGACCACACCCACAGCACACGGGAAACCGCTGATGGCACGCAAACAGCTGTGTCCACTGTGAACCGTCTTAACACACACTATTATGCATCAGATGATTTTTCCAATGGACAGATGGCTGGCATGGTGTCGGGTTATCAAGAACTTGTGTCAGGATCCAATGCTGCAGAAACCCCACAGCAAGTGATTGTGGACAGTATGGTTTATGACAATGACGGCCACGCCTTGGGCAAAAACACACTTCAAGCTGAAGAAAATCTGCCAGCTTCTATCCTGCGCAGGCTTAATACGTTCTTGCAGGATTTGGCCAATGGTGTGATGCCCAGTGTGACCTTTGTGATATCATTGGCGTCATTGCTTCTGCCTTTTCCCACAGGTTTATCCGGTATCAGCTTGGTGGAAGAATGGCTGTTCAATAATGCACCCACACTTGTGCCGCAGGAACGCGCACAAATTCAAACCTGGCTGGACCAATTGCTGGCCCTGCTTGCTTTGCCGGTATCCACAGTGATCACAAGTGTTCAACAAATTCAATCAGAGCTGCCTGCGCACACAGACTTGCTGGCCAAACTCCACAACATTGTGGCTGCGCAGCTCACAGGCACACCTCTTTCTCAGCTTCCGGATGTGCCTGAAGCACAATCTGCTTATGCCCTGCTCAAGCCTTTTGACTACACAGTCACTTTCACCCAAAAAACCAATGTACAGCTGGATGCGCGCAACCGCGCTGTGTCTTGGACTGAAATCACAGACACGTCTGCCAATCGCAACAAAACAGTGACTTCTCAAATCAATGTCACGTACCAAGGCGCGTCCCAGCATTTGGCCACCTATGATGCCCGCATTCATGAAACCGGCCAAAACCAGGCAGGCCAGCCTTTGGACAAAGTCACGCATCTGTTTCGCACAGATTACACATACAATTCTTTTGACCAGGCAGTGGATTACACAGAAATGACTTTTGACACAGGTTTTGGCCTTAACAAAGACACGCTCACAGTGGAAGGTGCGCCAGTGTCTTGGGAATCTTTGTCTTTGTCAGACAAACAGGATCTCACCTCTGACCTGATGACCAGCGCCAGAGAAGTGCAGGAAATTGTGAATATACAGCGCTTTGAGAATGTGCAGTACAATCCGTCCGGACAAATGTCAGATTATGACATGACAGTGTACCGGAAAGGATTTGCTTACCAATCATTTGATGAGCTAAGCGGTATACAAAAATCATTGGAACAGCTCATGGACATGGCCCATGATCAGGCCAATGCGGTGGGGCAGGCCCAAGATCAGTCTGAGATTGTGCGCGCTGAATGGGCGGAAGCTTATGAACAGGCCCAAAATGTTTTTGGCGCGGATTTGCCTGACAGCAGTGATCCGGAACAAGTTTTAACTGAAGTATACGCGCGCATGCAAACCCGTTTCAGCCAGGAAGCAGATGATGAAATCATTCGGGATGATGATTATGCCTTATGGATGTCAGCTGTCACAGATCTCACGCAATCTGCCACAAATGTGGCTGAAACCCAGCGGCTCATGGCAGATGCCCGCACCCAATGGCACACCAGTGTGCAAAACTTACAAAATTATGTGGCTGACAGACTATCGGAAATAGACGCGCAAGAAACCAATCTTGTCACGCTCAAAACCCAGGCAGACACATTGGTCTTAACAAATGTGGCCGCGCAAGCGCAAACCGCTTCTGATGCGCTGACAGCCTGGGAAACAGCCTTAACCAACATCAATACATCATTTGACTCTGTTCTGCAAACAGCGGCTTTGTGGGATGCGTCCCAGCTCATGGACCAAGACCGGTATAATGCTTTATTGGCTTGGACGCCTGAAACCAGCGTGTCTGACCTTTTGACTTTGGCTCAAAACTTATCAGCCCCTTTAAACCATTACAAAAACGAATTGGATCAACTGCGCACAGACTGGGGAAATGCTCTGACAACGCAACAAACCCATTACGACAACATGGTTTTGGCAGAAAGCAATGCTTCCTCGGATTACACCAAAGCCAAGGGAGATCTGGACACAAAAAAACAAACCAGGGACCAAAAACAACAAGATCTTAATCATTTAAATAATCAAATAAACAATGTAGACACACAAACAAGCTCAATCACCACAGTCCGCAACAATTGGAATGCTGTGATGGCCAATCAAAATGACGCGCGGCTATATGAATATTATGACATTGATGAGCTCCACGGCACATATGCTTTTTATGTGGTCACAGTGATCGGCGAAACACTCAGATATTCATACGACAGCTCCTGGAGCCAAAGCACCACAGATTACACCACGCCTGACGGGATGAATCAATGTGGGGATCACATCAAAAGCCTGATTGATCAAGGATATCTTCCGGGTCCAGCGTCAAAAGTGCAAGGCATCTATGATTTTGCCAATGCTTTGCAGCAAAGAAACAATTGCAATGCCTCTTTAAATGAATTATCTGCCCAGCGCGCCACACTTGTTCAGCAGAGAGCTCAGGCTGCGCAAGCGCTTCAAACCGCGCAAGCTGCCGTCAATACAGCGCAGTCAGTGCATGACACATCCTTGACTGATTGGCAAACAGCCATTGGGAATTTGTCTGATGCAAAAGATGGTCTGGACCTGGCCACATCTGCCACCGCCTCTGCCAATGGTTTGTTTGACACAGCTGACACCTATGACGAACCTCTCACTGATTTTCTGGGCACAGCACAGGGCGTCACAGGCATGATTCCCAATACCAATCAATTTCTACAAATGCTGGCTGATCTCAAACAAGATGCCAATGACTGGCAAACAGCTTTTGGCAATGAACACAGCGCTTCTGCGGCTTATGACGCATCTTCACAAACCTGGACATCTGCACATGACGCGCGCAAAAAAGGAGAAGCCCTGCTCACCAATCTGCGCCTGGCTGAACAGCTGCTCAATGAAGCAGAGTCTGATGTGCTCACCCAGGAGCAGGAACAAGCCCAAATCCTGTCAGACAAATCCGCTGCTGAAAACCGTCTGCAAACCCTTTTGACCGGCACAGGTTTTATTGTCAACAACACGCCTGTGACACTCACTGAATCAGATGCCGCGCAACTGATTCAAGGCCATGCCATTGACATTGGCGGCGCCAATTATGCACTCACAGATCTGGTCAATGAAGATGTGCAAATCAAAATCAGTGCATCTGAAATCAAAACCGTGTCCCGCCGCCGCATGACCTACTCGGGCCGGGGATTATTGGACACTTACCATGAAGTGTCCTTAACCGGTACAAAGATTATTGTCAACAACCAGGAACAGGAATGGGCAGAGGTCAGTGAAACTGAAAAACTCAACATCCTGGACGGCATCAGCACAGCTGCTTTGCCAGGCAATGGCAGTTTGGCTGTCACAAAATGTCTGTCACAAACCCATGATGCCCAGGGCCGGGTCGCCTCCCGCAGCATACGCGTCACTGACACGCGCCAACAAGACGGGGAAACAGTGACCAATGCTTACAATATGGATAATGTGGACATGCTTTATGATGACCTGGGCAATCTCATCCGATACTTGCGCACCACCACTGAAGATGACAAACCAGACGGCCGCAAAGGCAAAATCACTGTGGAAACAGTTTTAGAAGACATGCAATATGATGACAAAGGCCGCATGCTGTTTTCGCGTGTCTCTTCAGAAGAGCGCGTGCCAGATGCCAACAATGGACCTGATGTATATCACAAAACCACAGAAATCAGCACATGGATTCATTCTTATAACAATCTGGACCAGGCTTTACTCTCCACCCGTTTGGTGCTGACAGATGACAAAGCCGTGATTGAAAACACTTTGTCAGATAACCGTTACAATGAACAAGGCCAGCTGGTCTATGCCAAAACCCGCACCATCAACACGCAGCGCGCTCTTTTGCCTGACCCATTGAATGGCGTTACACTGGCAGATGAAGTGGCTTCTGTTCCTGACGTGGAAATCAGTGAGCAAGAAAGTTTCGGACATGAATACAATGCCCGCAACCAGCTCACGCGTGTGACCCGTCTCACAGAAAAAGACACACGCACCATTCAAGAAACCACTTACATGGAATACGGTGTGGATGGTTATGTGTCTCTCACAGCCACAGATATCCTGGAAACCGGCCAAACCACAGATCTCAATGGCGACACCAAACTCTATTACAGGCCGCGCCATATTGAAACAGAGTATTATGACTATGACCCGGCCGGCCAGGTGCTGCAATGGCAGCGCACCACCACCACAGGCACCAAGTCTGTGATTGAAAAATCATTGTCTGATCGTGAATACAATGCCCAAGGCCAGCTCCTCAAAACCCATGACCATGTCACAGAAGTCACGGGCAGTCTTGCGCATTCTTATGAAGTGCTTCTGGACATTCAAAGCTATGACACTCAAGACCGCATTCTGCGCCAAACACGTACACGTGTTGACGACAACAAAAAAGTCATAGAAACCAATGTCAATACTGAAGATTTTCAATATGATCCGGAAGACCGCATGACGCATCAGGTATTGGAAGTCACTGAATGCGCAGTGGATGCGTTGGGCCATGAAGTGCCTGAAGACGAAGATGGTTATTATCGTAAAGCGTATCGCGTGGAACAATCTTTTGATGATTATGATGAGGCCGGTCAATTGCTCAGATCCGCGCGCCGCACAGAGCGCACAGATCCGGATGACAATCTCACTTATGTGTCTGTTGAAAACAATGCATACGCGTACGACATGCGCGGCCGGGTTTTGGAAAATGTGTCTGTCAAAACCATGCGCACAGAAGATGCGGCTCAGAATGTCATCTCAGAAAAAACAGGCACCAGCATCACAGTGGCGCCTGTGTCCGGGTTCAACACCAACGGACAAATGGTAGATTTTCGCGTGGTGTCTTTTGAAGGGGAACAACTGCCCTGGATACCTGACAGCCAAACCACACCTGTACCCATGGCCTGGGAAGATCTCTCTGCGTCTGACAAATCCGGCATACTCACTGGCTCACTCAAACACAGGCTGGGTGATGCTGTGGCTGTGTCATTCATGAAAGACGTCACTTACAATGCCAGAGGCTTGATGAACCAATGGACCAATATCACGCGTGTGCTCGGTCCTGTCACGCTGGATCTGGAACCTTTGCTTCGCACCACTTTTGCCGGCGCTGATTTGTCTCCTGAAAATGACGTTAAAAATCTGGCGGCATTTGATGAAGTCTTGGGACAATCCTTGCTCCTCCAGGCAGATGGCACTGTGTTTGTTGCTGTCAGTGCTTTAACAAATGCAGAAAAACTTCTTCTCATGAGCGCTGCGCAAACCTCTGGATTTTCATTGCGCGGTACACCATTGTCTGATCTGGACATACACTTGCCTTTGGACAACACATCCCAAACACTGCGCATTGACACAGATTACAATGGCCTGGCCCAGGTCAGTGCTTTTAATGAGCTCACTGTGGATGGCAGCTTGTGGCTGTTGAATGGGTCTGCCAAGCCATTGTCAGCCAATGATCCAGACATTTCCGGGTGTCTAACCTTTTGGGAAACCGTCAGAAATGACACGGAAATTTCCCTGGCAGAGGGGACTTACATGCCCAACATTTTCACCACCTGGACACACATGTACAACATGGGTTATTCCCATGACGGGGAACAGCTCACATGGCACATGGAAAAGCAAGAAGTGCAAACCCGTCTCAAAGATCTCAAACGTGCGCAATCTGCTGGTGCAGACACA
Source organism: Elusimicrobiota bacterium (assembly GCA_028278255.1). GTDB lineage: Bacteria > Elusimicrobiota > Elusimicrobia > FEN-1173 > FEN-1173 > JANQER01. The sequence continues at coordinate 13,848 of JANQER010000233.1, forward strand.
GTGGCTTTGGCTGTGAACCGCTTTTCCACGCAAAACCGGGCAGAAACTGTCAAAGACTTAAACGGCCGGGAAATCGCTATCAAAGAAATCAACACCACAGCTGAAGGTGAAACAGTGAGCGGCTGGACATTCTTCTCTTATGATCAGGATGGCTTGGCAGACAAAATGCTCCGTCTCATGCTCAATGACCAAACCCAGCAATGGACAGCGCAGGAAACGCAAGTGGATTCATTCATCAACATCCAAAATCAAGACTTATACGAACAAACCACAGTCACCCGGCATGTGAATGTGGACATAGACACTGATCTGGCTGATGACAATTATGCCTTGGAAGATTTTGTGCATGATCATGGCACGTACAATGCCATTTATCAAGCGGCTTTTGATGAACAGCCAGCCACCAAAACCAGCCAAGATGTCACGCAATTCACCTATGACCCTTCGTCTGTGCCGCCCAGAATCACGCAAACCATTATGTCGCGTATGGGGGCAGACAATGTGGCCTCTGCTGAAAAAACCATGTATCACTACAGCACCGAGGGTGATCCCAAACCATCACACACCCGCACTGTCCGTGCTGCCAATGTCACATTGGATGCAGACGGCATTTGGCAGCCAAATGCCAATGATTTTATCACGCAGGAAGACGCAGCTCTCACGTATGATGCCAGTGGCCGGCCAGCGCACAGCCAAACAGTGCGCATTAATCCGGATCAGCTTTTGTCTGTTGAAAACACAACCTATGCGTACGCTGGATCACAGATGTCTGAAACCCAAAAAAACATTTATGAGGATCTGTCCGGAGATCTCAGTGTGGTGTCTGCGCCTTTGGGCGTGTTTGACGACTTCCTCACACACATTGGCGGCGGACGCCTCACACAAGAACACACTTTATTCACATACACCGGCGGACGCGTGTCTGACACATTGATCCACACGGTCAATCCTTTGGGCGCCACCACAGCGCAAAAAAACACATTTCAATATGATGACATGGACCGGCTCAGCTTTTCTGTCAATACCACTGTGCAGGGCGTGCCGGCCAATGATTTTGATCTGGAAAATTTTGATTTTGACACCATTGATTACCCGCGCACCACTGTGATCCGGGACCAATACGCATACCATGACGCAGGTCTCTTGTCTGGTCTGGCCAGCGGGTACAGGGAAACAATGAACGCGATTTCTACGCCGCACAAATACACAGTGCGTCAAGTGAATGATGTCCAATATGATGACCGCAGGCGTCTGCTCTCCAGTGACACCACTGAAAATAATTATGAATTTACAGGAAGCGCCTCTTTGAATGAACTCGCAGACACATTGACTTTACTCACGCCTGCAGACACCCGCCACATCTTATTAACAGCTGAAATTGACAATGTGTCTGGTTATGATGCTTTGGGCCGCATGTCTGGTCTCACGCGCATCACACATCACCAAGGACAAACCACCACAGAAAAAATACAGCATAATTACTCGCAAGTGGACGGCAAAATCCTTCAAACCCAAGTGAACAATTTAGTACAAGACAACACAGGTCTTGATCGTCTCACACGTGAATACACAGAAACAGTCAAATATCTCACTTTTGACAATCTCTATGGACGTGTTCTCACGCAGGAACGCCAAACCACTGAAGCATACAAACAAACAACAGAAACCAGCGCATTCACCTACAATGATGTGGGACAACTCCAAACAACCGCCATGGATCAGCATGTGTTGTCTTTGCACGCTGATTTTGATCTGGACCAACGCCTCACTGTGATCACACAAGCCCTGGATTACAATGACATAGGCCAAATGCAGGAATTCAACCGCACCACATATCAGGGGGACAAAGTCACTCAAGAAAACATCACCAATGCCTTGTACAATGGCCAGTCGCGTTTGATCTCCAGCCGCACGCACACCACTGAAAAAGACATATCCGCAAACGGTACACAACTGAATCACACCATCCAAACAGATCTCATTCAATCATACAATGATCTGGGACAAATCACAGATTATGTGCGCACCACCACAGACCAGAACCGGCGCACGCAGGAAACCGCCGCTGATATGAACTATTGGCATCCACAGGGCCTGCTCACGCATCAAACCACTGAAACACTCGTGCAGGATCTGGCTGATCCTGAAAACCCGGGTGCTGTGCTCGAACAAATCATGCACATGACTTTGGTGAACACAGACTTCAATGCCTTGGGACAAACCACTGAATGGACGCGCACCACAACAGAGGAAGAGAAAGTCACTGAAGAATACGCTGCTGATGCCTTATATGACGGCCAAGGCCGTGTCATTTACACCATGACAGAGTATGAAGAAAAGGATTGGGCCTATTATCTGGATAACACATTGACCCCGGCGCTGCACAAAAACTATACAGTGGAACAATCCCAGCATTACAATGCCCTGGGACAGATCAAACAAACCAATCGCCGTACCATAGACCAACAAAAGGTCACCACTGAAATCACCAGCCATGACTCTTATCACATGTCAGGACGCGTCAAAACAAACACCACGCGCATCAATGAACAAGATTTGGCTTATTTCAATGATCCTGGCTTGGATCCTGTTTTGAATGCTGACCGCACCATCACCACAACCACCTTTTATGACCTTATGGGCCGAGTGAACAATACTTTGCGCATCACACAAGAAGGCGTCAAAACCATCTCAGAAACCATCTCAGACATGGACTATCATGAAAACGGCCGCATCCGCGCGCAAACCATTGATGTGGTGGAAACCGGTGTGGCAGCGTCGCCTCAGGCGCGCATTGTCACAAGCAGCATGCAATACAACTTGTTGGGACAAATGCTGTCTTACAACCGTTTCACCACAAAAGGTGATCCCGCAGGCGTGCGCCGGGAGATTCATGAAACCGTCACCGGCCTCACGTATCATGAAGGGGGACAATCGCATTTATCAGAGACAGCCGTCACCCACACGGCTTATGATGACACCAACACTGTTTTGTCGCACAAAAAAACCCGTGTGTCTTCTGAAACAACTGATTACAATGGTTTGGGCCAAGCCATTGGCACGCACACATTGACCTATTTATTGGATCCAGCGGATGACACTGTTGTCAAAACCACAGACGAACAATCACTCTCTGCCACCACATATGATGACAAAGGCCGCGTGCTGAGCAGAAGCATCGCAGTGACTGAATCCTCTGACCTTCAGCCGCAGCCGGGATCTGATTTGTACAACAAAACATTCACCATCACCACCACCGGCATTCGCTACAACAATGCCGGCCAAACCATAGGGTACACACGCGCCACTGTGCAGGACAACAAAACCACCACAGAAACCATATTGGGAGACATTGCTTACGACGACCAAAACCGGATTGAATTTCAAAGAATGCAAATCACAGAACAAGGCCTCATCAATGCCGGCGCACAGAATGAAACAAACCTCAACCGTGCTTACACCCAAACCACACAAAACACAGATTATGACCAGGCAGACCGGGTTCTCACTTCTGTTCAAACCACTACAGAAGGCAGCCGCATCACAGACACGCAACACACTGTCACTGATTACAACACCAGTGACCAGGTTCTGCGCTTCACACGCACAACCCGGCAAGGCCCGAAAACCATTCAAGAACTCACTTTGTCTGAACAAGAATACGATGCATTGGGACGCCTGACTCTCTCTCATACACAAGTCACAGAAGACTTATCAGACACAGCCCGGCGTGTCACGGAAGTCACAGTCCACAACACAGCCTTTGATGCACTGTCACGCATCAAACAATTCAGCAAAAGCACCGCTGAGTTCAATGACACAATGGATATAATCAAAGGGATCACAGAAGTCACCCAAGCAGACAATGTATACAATGCATTGGGGCTTATGACACAATCCATTCTCAAAATACAAGAAGGCACGGCTGATTTGTCTCTTAACACCTCTCGCACGATTAACACCACACATCATGCTTTTACAGAAAAAGGACAAAGCGCCTTGTTCACGCGCATCACCACTGACCAGGACAAAACCATCACTGAAACCACACTGGCGCGCCAAACCTATGATGAGGCCAACCGCATCGCAGGGTCATCTCTCCAAATTCAAGAAACCGGTCCTGGCCTTGACCGCACATACACCACAGGCATACTGTCTGCTGAATACAATGAATGGGACAGACTCATTTGCCAAAACAAAATACGCACAGAATACGGTAAAACCATACAAGAAAATGTACTGGAATTTAGATATGATGACAAAGGCCGTACCCATTACACCAACACCCTGGTCACTGAAACAGGCAATGACTATGTGCTGAACCACACATTTCAAAGCGAATACAGTATTCTGGATTTTAATGACTTAAACCAATCCTTACAAACCATGACCACGCTTTCTCATGACAACAGCGCCATGGACCGCATCATGACCATTGCACGCGACATGATGACTTATGACGACAAAGGACAATTGGAATCCTACAGGGATCTCAATACCAGCAATGCTGCGCCGCAGCGCGCCACACAAACCACGCGCACAAACATTGTTTACAACGGACTCGGCCAAA
>JANQER010000262.1 GCA_028278255.1 Elusimicrobiota bacterium
CGCTGAATGGCGTGCCGTATTTGAATTTGGCGCGTGTGTCATTGCCGGTGTTAATAGGGGTTGTGGGAAAATTGCCATTGGTGTCTCTGGTTGGCTGAACAAAATTGTCCTGATTGCTTAATGCCAATAAATTATTGTCCCCGTAATCTGTTCCTGATATTGTGACTGTCTTCACCCCGGATGTGACATTGGTGAATGTCATGGTGCCGACAAATACTTTCCGCTCTGCATCCTTGGCTGTTAATGTTACTCCCCCCACACCACCATCCACATTCATAGTAGGCGTACCATTCATTGGCTCACTGAACGTCACTTCCACTGGCAGACTGGTTGTGGCTGTGCTGATGCAGTTGTTGGTGATTCTGCTGTATTGATACTGGTTTGATTGAAATGCCCATGTGTCTTCATAATCAGTTCCAATCTTTATGGATTGGCGGAAAGGGACCTTCTGAGTAACTGTTCAGGTCTCTGTAATTGCCGCTATTTACTGGAGGCGAAGCACTCTCGTCCTTTAGGATTGGGCGCTTTTTTTAAATGGTTTATTGGCTATTGAGAAATACGCCTGATAAATCCATGCCCGCTGTTTTCTGGCGGGAGGCAATTACAAAAAAAACCAGAGGAAGGAATAGGCTTTTGGCGGGACGTTGAAAAAGCCTCCGCCTCGCCAGTCTCGGTTCTCATACCCTAAATGCAAAATCCGTGTTAAACCATCAGCGCTTACTGCTCGCTAAATGAATTCTTTAAACGTAGATGAGTCAAGTTTGTACGGGACTTGTATTATAGGAGGGGGATCGCATATCTCCACATAGGAGTTTGTGTTTTTGAAATTCGTCGGATAAACAACAATACATGGTTCTTTTGAAATCACTGAAGGATAAATTATTGCTTCGATTCCTGACTCATATATAATCTGACCAAATATTTGTGTGTTTGATGGAATATCATATTGCATGGGATTAAATCGCCAATGGTCAGCCAATAATGTTTTTAGAAGCTCCTCTTTGGATTTAACTGCTTTGGGCGTCTCAATATTCAATTTTTTGGCTCTATTTTTAATTTCGTGAGATATTGTGAAACCTTTTATTAAATCAACAAATTCATCTAAATTGTTTTCATTTGTCAAATCAAAAGCAGTTTCAATTTGTCCTTTTATTTTCACTATCGTTAAAGAATCCACAGATGTAAGAGCTAATTCTTCATATGACAGAAGTTCGCTTGATTCTTTTTTGGGAATAATCTCTGTTAAGGCGGTCGAGCGGTTTGAAGCAATATATATTGCAGGAAAAGGCGGGTATCTCGAAGGGTCAATATTGCCTATATTAAATCTTCCGCCAGGATCATGCAAACTGCCTTTGGCACTAAGAGGATGATTAGAATAACGCCATTTCACGGCTCTTTGCCAATCTGAAAAAACAAAATTGCTTGTGGTTTTGTTTAAAAATGCTTGTTTTATTTTGTCTTTAATTAATGATCTTTGAAAAGCAAGTTCAGAATAATAATCCCACTGATATTTATAAATTTCTTTGAATATTGCTTTTGATCGAAGGATATCATCTATTTTTCCATAACAATCAATAAGTTTTTTATGGCTTTTAAATTTCCAAAAATGTTTCATTTATCTAGCGGGTGTTTTCTTTGAGAGCATTTTGAATAAAACGGTATAATTTAGCAAACCTGCCCACACGGATCATATCTCTAGGCGCAACATTCCCTAGAAGTGGATTGGGTATTTTAAACCACAATTGTGTTTTACTAATGTCCTTAAAATATCTGCCAACAGCGGATATGGCAATAGCCCATTCTGTGATTCTATCTTCCAGGTCTTTTGGCATTTTTTTGTCATACCTAACAGAATCAGGCGGCACGCTGGCGGCTTTAGCAACCTCTTTGTTTTGAAAACCCAATATTTCAATAACTTTGTGATAATTGGGTGTGCCTGTTTCAAAGATGTTCAAGTAATCTTCTTTTGGGTCCTTTGGTATATTTTGAAAGAGAGCGGTAGACACAGGGATATCCTCCTATATTACAATCCATACATACTCCATGTTTCTTCCATTATTTTACCATAAAACAAAGATGTTTTCAAGGGAGAATTTTTGGCAAATGCTTCTACTAGTTTACCACAATTCCATTAACCCAATTTTTTCAGTTGAAAAATTTCCTTCGCAGAGCTCAGGGAGCTTCGCTCAGGGTTCACCCCTCGGAACATGGCCTCAGCGCGGCCACATT
>JANQER010000289.1 GCA_028278255.1 Elusimicrobiota bacterium
AGAAATGCTCATTCCCGCGGCGAAAAGGCGCCTGGCCGGTTGCCAAGTAAATCCCAGCTTGGAAAGAAAGAAGGGAAATCATGCCATCCAAAAGCGCAATGTCCACAAATTGTCCTTGATTGGAACGGTTCCGGGCCAGCAAGGCCAGAAGAATCCCCTGCACAGCATACAAGCCGCCTATCATATCCGCAATGGGAATACCGGCTTTTTGCGGGTCCCCCTGGCTGGACCCGGTCATGCTCATAAAACCTGAAAACCCCTGCGTTTCCAGATCCCCGCTGCGTTTGTTTTTGTCAAGCCCTGAGCGCCCATGCCCTGAGATGGTGCAATAAATGATTTTTGGGTTCAAAGAACGGCAGGCTTCATAGCCAAAACCAAGAGATTCCAAAGCCCCTGGACGGGCATTTTCCAATACCACATCTGCTTTTTCAATCATTTTGCGCATCAATTTGCGGCTCCGCTCCTCCTGCAAATTGAGCTGCACGGATTTTTTACCGCGGTTCACTGAGAGGAAATAAACGCTTTCTCCTTTGACATGCGGCGGCCCCCAGGAACGGGTTTCATCGCCAACAAGAGGCGGCTCAATCTTGATCACTTCTGCGCCGAAATCAGACAGATTTTGAGAAGCAAACGGGCCGGACAAGGCTGTGGAAAAATCCAATATAAGAATATTGTCTAATGGGTGGATGGGTTTGTTGGACATAAGATGTTAGTATTGAAAAACAGATCGTCGTAGGGACGGGGCTTGCCCCCGCCCCTACGACGATTTATTAACTCTATCTAAATACGCTTGCACAACTTTGGGATCAAATTTGCTGCCAGAGCCGTTTTGGGCCATTTGCTTTTGCATGTCAGTCAGTTCAGGATCCTGAATCCCTGTAAAACGAATTTCTTCCAAATACTCGATCAAACAAATGATTCTGGCGCCGAGAGGGATTTGGTCTTTGGAAAGCCTGTCCGGATGGCCTGTGCCGTCCCAATGTTCATGATGATGCTTAATAATCGGGACACTGCCTTGAAGCATTTTAACATTTTTCAGAATATCCGCGCCCAGAACCGGATGAAGCCTGTCCACGCTGCGTTCTTTGGCCAATTGCGTGGTTTGCTCTGATAGAATTTTATGATTCACCGCCATCATGCCAATGTCATGCAAAAGCGCGCCGTAATACAAATCACGGTAAGCCTGTCCTTCCATGCCCAAAGACTTGGCAATGGCACAAGCTGATTCCGCGACTTTGGCCGGATGCCCTATATAGTGGGGATGACTGGCCTCAATCGACGCGATAAGAATGTCTATCATGTTGGTGAAAAAATTATGCTGTTTCTCAGCCAAACGCGCATTCACAATTGCCACAGCAGCGAAATTGGCCAGATCTTCCAGAATTTTCAGATCTTCATCTGTAAAAAATTTATTGTCTTTTTTGTTAATGGCTTCACAAACACCGATCAGATGGTCCCCCATGATCACGGGCACAGCCAGGACAGAACAGGTTTTGAATCCTGTGTCACTGTCCATCCGGGAAAGAAACCGGTCATCTTTGGACACATCATTGACAATTTGGGATTTCCAGTGATGGGCCACCCATCCGGCAATGCCTTGATCAAGAGGGATCATGCATTTTTTGAGGATAGTGCCTTTCTCACCTGTGGCGATTTTGAAGTATAAATACTTGCCGTCATCAGACAACAAAAGGATAGAAGACGCCTGCGAATGTGTCAGCTGCTCAGCAGCGTTTCCGATTTCTCTTAGGAGCACATCCACATCCAGCGTGGAGGACAATGTCCGCGCTATCTTAAAGAGATCCTGGACAACGCTCCCGTCAGCGCCGCCGGAGTGAACAGAGGGTTTTGTCTTTTTTTTGGATTTCCGCATTGCCATATTTATTATGAAATTCACATATAGGAAATGTCGTCCATTCAGAAAAAATATATTGGGAAAAATTTCTTGTCCAATATTTTCTACATGTTCTATATGTGAATATTTGACCTTTTATTCCGCGGCGCCGCCCAAGACTTCACGAACAGTTGTCAAGCCTTCCAGGACTTTTGTGAGCCCGTCCTGCGTAATGGTTCTCATGTGCTGAGGAGAATCCACAATACAGGCCTGGCGCACATGGTCCGCTGTCACATCTTTCAGGGAGGCTGCCCGCACCACATCATCCATCACAAGAAGCTCATGAATGCCGCATCGTCCTTTAAAACCAGACCCGCCGCAAGCATCACATCCTTTGCCGCCATAAAGCTGCGCGCCGTCGGGAATTTTGAAATTATTGGCTTTGAAAGCTTCAATTTCATCTGGCGTGGGGTCATGGGGCGCTTTGCATCCGGTACAAATACGCCTGCAAAGCCGCTGTGCCAATACACATTTTAAGGTGCTGGCCACCATAAAAGACGGCACCCCCATTTCAGTCAGACGTGAAACAGAAGAAGGTGCGTCATTTGTATGCAGTGTGGAAAACACCAGATGGCCTGTCATGGCTGCTTCCATAGAAATATGGGCTGTTTCCTGGTCACGGATTTCGCCGACCATGATCACGTCAGGATCAAGACGGAGGAACGACCTGAGCGCCAAAGCAAAGTCAAAACATTTGTCCTCGCCAAGTTTTAAATCAGGATTCACCTGCACCTGAATAATGCCGTCCAAATTGTATTCCACCGGGTTTTCCGCTGTGAGAATTTTGATGTCAGGACGATTGATATGATTGAGAGCGGCGTAAAGCGTGGTGGATTTCCCTGACCCTGTGGGGCCTACCACAGCCACTAGACCGAAATTCTTTTTTCCGCCCACACCCTTGAGCAAGGCCAAAAATTTTTCCAATGTGTCCGGCGCAAAACCAAGCTTTTGAATGTTCACCTGAACGGCTTTTCTGTCCAAAATACGCATCACGCAGGATTCCCCGTACACAGTGGGAACGATTTCCACACGGAACTCAATGGGGTTGCCCTTGGCCATCACCTGAATACGGCCGGATTGGGGAATCCGGCGCTCAGTGATATTCATGCTGGATGTCATGATTTTGATTTTGGCCATTACAGCGGCGCGGTAAGACCACGGCACCTGAAAATTGGCTTCCCGCAAAAATCCGTCCACACGGTAACGCACCAAAAATCTGTTCAACTTTCCGGCAGGATCTTCAAAAGGCTCTATGTGAATATCAGACGCTTTTTGCTGAAGAGCCGCCAAAATAATGGCATTGACGATTTTTTCCACCTCAGGGGCAGAAGCATCCAGCTCAGACACATCGGTCTTTTGTTCCATTCCCTCAATCCCTGAAGAATCAAGACCTTCTGCCATGTCCTTGGCCTGCTGATCAGCCACACTTTTCAAGAGCTCCTGCGCTTTGTTGGACCCGGCCACCCCGTACACTTTGTCAAGCTCTCTGTGGATGTCTTCAGGCATGGCCAAATAGCCTTGCACCTCATACCCTGTGCGCAGATGAATGTCTTCTGAAACAAAAAAGTCGCGCGGGTCAGCCATGGCCACCAGAAGCACTGAGTCTTCCTTGGCAAAAGGCAGGGTGTGATTGCGGCGGGCTGTGTTTTCCGGAATGATCTTGACCACTTCAGGATCTATTTCCATCTCTGCCAAATCCACAGCCTTGTTGCGCCATTCTTTGGAGAGGGCCTGAAGCACATCCACTTTGTCCACGAATTTCATATCCACAACTGCCTGCTGAAGAGGGGTGTCTGTTTTAAAAGCCTCTTTTTCAGCCAATGCCAAATCTTCTGCGGAAACAAGATTTGATTCCAGCAAAATTTCCCTGACTTGTTTGCGGCCAACATTTCCACGCGTACTCATATTCTATTACCTCCATAAAAATTCAAAGCTGAGATAGAAATTTCTTTTTCTTCGCACAATAGGACGTATCCGCCCCGTCCTCTGCCTGCGCGCATCGCCGCTGCCACAGACGCTGCTCCTGACTTATTTATATATTTACTATAGAATGACACATTATGCCAGGCTTTTCTTTAAATAAACTGAAACTTTCCCATAAAAAACCCCTTGTCCCGCTTTGAGGCGAAACAAGGGGTTTGATTTGAATCCATAAAGAAGGTTATGCCATACGAACAGTTGACGCTTGGAGCCCTTTGGGTCCTTTTGTCACCTCAAATTCAACAGCTTGTCCTTCATCTAATGTTTTATAGCCGTCAGATTGGATCGCGGAAAAATGAACAAACACATCCTCCCCTGATTCCGGTGTAATGAAACCATAACCCTTCGCGGCATTAAACCATTTCACAGTGCCTTTCATATAAAACTCACCTTCCCATAGTAAGACATATTTTGAAGCGGAACATCCGAACCGTCAATGCCATGACATAAAAAAAACCGCCTGGGTAAGATACCATGCGGTTCATGCAACAACAACATTACGTCACGTCAGCTACCGAACCTCAACCTTACATATTCATTATGGCAGATTCTGGAAAAAAGTCAATAGTTTATTGTCTGCGGAAATTTGTCAGCCTTTGGCTGACGAAATGGGTCCGTCATAAATACCGGACGAAATTAGCTCGCTCTGCTCGCGAAATGACATGCATGGCTTTATTCTGTTTATTTCATCCGCAAAAGGCGGATCAATTTCGTGCACAAAGTGCACCAATTTCGCGCCCAAAGGGCGCAGAATTTCGCGAACACAGTGAGCCAATTTCAGTTCTATATCTATTTTATTGTTTCAACAATGTGGAAATCTGGTCCACGAGTTCTTGGGTGAGGAACGGCTTGGTGAGGTAATAATCAGCGCCCATGGCTTTGGCCCATTCCTTGGAAGGCTCTGTTGTCAAAGCCGACAACATAAGGATCTTCACATCTTTCATGCCCAGCTGGTTTCTGACATAACTGCACACATCATATCCAGGCATGGTGGGCATCAATATATCCAACACAACCAAATCCGGTTTGACTTCTTCTATTATCTGAACAGCGCTCCGGCCGTCTGAAGCCGTGTGAACAATATATCCCCTGTCCTCCAGCACCTGCCGGAGAATAACAGCAATTCCTTCGTCATCATCAGCCACAACAATTGTTTTCTTGCTCTGTTCTTGAGAAGACACGACGAACTCCCTTCATACATAAACACATTTTTGATTTTTGATTTGCGACTGCGCTAGCGAGGAGTGTCGCTGCGCAGCGACCGATTTTTGATTGAAAAGCCAAACACCGCCATTCAAAAACACCTATAAGCCGGATTCTATTATCATATAAAAATAAAGGCAATTTCAAAACAAATTTTATTGTAAAAATTGTAATTTCACTGCCTTTTGTTCTTTATTTATGCTTGTCAGGGTTATAAGTTTGGTTATGGTTTGATTATTGTTTCTTGGTCATTGGTTATTATTTGGTTATTGTTTCTTGGAATTTGGTTATTTCCATTATATATTTCCGGCTTATCCGGATTTAGGCCGGCAACCCCAGAATTTTTATCTTGCGGATAAGCATATCAGCGGTAAAAGGTTTCATGAGGTATTCATTGGCCCCGGCATTCAAAGCTTCCTCCACAGAAAGCTTAGCGGTTTTTGAGGTAATGATCATAATGCGAATACCGTTTGCATTCCGACGGGAACGAACAGCCCTGACAAAATCAAAACCAGTCATGCCCGGCATGTTCCAGGCCACCAAGGCCAAATCTATCGGGCCTGTTTCAAACACAAATTTGAGCGCTTCTTGGCCGTCAGCAGCCTCCAACACATTGTAACTTGGCTGCAGAAGGTTTTTAACAAAAGTCCTGATGTCATTGGATTTTTCCGCAATAAGCGCCCGCACAGATCCTCCTGGAAGATCAATAACCAAGATTCAAAAAAATTCCAAATTTCAAGATACAATGACCAAACAATAACCAATCACCAAAAGACAAGACACAATATCAATGAATCCAGTATTTAAAACAAGCCAAAGAAACACACAACAACAATGAATTTCTATGAATTTTCTACTGAATTTCCATTGATTTCTCTTATATTACACATTAAAACCCAGTATTTTTACTTTTGAGAACAGCATATCGCTTCGAAAAGGTTTCATGATGTATTCATTGACGCCGGCATTGAGCGCATCCTGCACTGAACTGATTTCATTTTTAGATGTCATCATCATAATGGGAATCTTGTCATACATCCGGCAATGGCGGACAGCTTTGACAAAATCATACCCATCCATGCGCGGCATATTCCAGTCCACCAAAGCCAAATCCACATCCGGTATTTTGATCAGCATATCAAGAGCTTCCTTCCCGTCCCTGGCCTCAACCACCTGACAAACAGATTCCATGGTTTTTTTCACATAACTCCTCACATCATTCTCATCTTCGACTATAAGCGTTAACATAAGCCCTCCCGCCAATAAGTAAATTACAAATTCCAATCACCAATAGACAATAATCAAACAAGCCCCAAATTCCAAGAGACAACACACAAAACACCAGAGCCGGAAGCCTTCTATCCTATTTATCGGTTCAATGCTATTCCCCCTGAATATTGTAAATGTAAACAAATAATCAAATTATATTGATGTTTTTGACCATTTGGCCGATATAAAATTGTAAGCAAAGAGCAAAGGGGTTTATAAAAACTCAATAGTCATTTTCCAGTATTTCGGTTATTTGATTTGTTCGTCTCTTGGTCATTGGTTATTATTCGGTCATTGTCTCTTGGTTATTGGTTATTGTCTCTTGGAATTTGGAATTTTCTCAAAGGAGCACCCCATGGAATCAAACAATGCTTTTCATCTGATCACAATCATTGCTCAACATAAGTTCGAAAAAAAAGTTTTGCAGTCTTTGGAAGAGGCTGGATCGCCCGGCGCCACGTTTTTTTACGGTCAAGGCACCGGGGTCCGCCAGCGGCTGGGCTTTATCGGACGGTTTATTGAGCAGGAAAAAGTGGTTATCTTAGCGGTGGTCCCGGAAGAATCCAAACAAAAGATACTCAAGATTGCAGAAGAGGCCGCTTCAATTGAAAAAGCCGGGCAAGGCATGGTTTTTTCAACAAAAATCAGTGATGTCAAGGGTTACCTGAAATAATGCTTATCGGACGGTTCAGTTCACTTCTTTTTCTTCTGGGCCTGGGGATAGCCGCAGTCCATCTTCCTCAAATCGGGAAAAAATTTACACATGGGCCGCTGCTTCACTCGACCAAAACAGAACCATCCCATGCCCGGCACCTCCAGGACATTTATTCTCTATCGAATCAAAAAGCCCCGGGAGCCAACCTGGACAGGATGTCTGCTCACAAAGGCATTCTATACACGCAGGATGAAATCAAGCAGCTGGACCGAGAAAGCCAACAAATCCTGTCCGACATCAACCCGCAGGTTGACATCATACGCAACCCCATAATAGACAAAATCCTCAGGGCATCAAAAACACTGGATTCAAAATTAAAAAACCGCTCACTGATGAACCTTCAAAGTGCGCAGACCGTCAATCAAAAACAAAATAAGGATCATCGGTCAAGAGCCGGCGGCTGGTCTCTTCTTGATCTATTGAACCATGCCTCTCTTCAAAAAGCAGCATGGCGATTCCCTTTGATCATTCTGGGCCTGGCGGTTTTATTTCTTGCGTTGGGACAAAAAAGCTGGGCACGGCTGCTGGCTGGCTTTTGTCACAGCGTGACACGAAAATGGCTCTTTGTTTTTTCATTGGCTGTGGTAGGAAGTTTTATGTTTTTGAGCATGAACCTCTGGCACATTCTGCCGGGCTGCTTGTGGCAGGCGCCTATTGTGTGTGTTCTTTTCAGCGCCGGGCTTTTGCGGATGATGGACATGAATGCGCCTGTGTGGAATCGCACACTTCTGAGTCTTCTATCGCCTTTAACAGCCTGTGTGTTGGTGTCTGCTATCGGTTTTGTCAAATAAACACATACAGCCGGGACGCAAATACGCGCCCCGGCTGTATGACATAACTGCCTTTGTTAAAAAGGCGTCCAACGTGAGTTGGACTTCTTTTTATGCTTTCAGAATTTTTTCAGCTGACTCAGATTCCGCTGTTGTGACAAACGGGATACCTGTTTCCTGCTCGGTTTCACGATTCGCCGCAAACAACTCATTCCGGGTTATTTCAGACAGTTTGAACTTCCTGGCGCCTGCCATGAACTGCTGAAGACCGCAGGAGATTTTGTCCACATATCCCATCATGGCCACAGCGCCGAACGGAATATTGTCCATTTCTTTTTCTCCCACTTTATTCTTCACGGTTTCCCAGGCAGCAAATATTTCCTCAGGATATTTCCCAAAAGCCTGCACGGACGCCGGGAGTTCTTCCCAATGCCCGTTGAGCTCGGATTTCTTTTCAGGCTTGAAAACACCTTCGATATTGCTTCCCAAGTAACCAGGGATCATGGGCGCTCTTCCCATACACACAAGCTTGGTGTAAGGCGCGCACAATGCCATGGCTTTGAAGATATGATCTTCTCTGGCAAACCCGCCGGCCAAGGAAATGTCCGGCGCTTTTCTGCCGGCTTTTTCCAGCATTTTGCAATAGTCATATGTTTTGGCATGCAGCACAAGGGAAGGCACACCCCAGTGTTCCATCATGTTCCATGGACTCATGCCAGTACCGCCGCCTGACCCGTCAATGGTCAACAGATCAAGTTTGGCATCAGAAGAATACCGAATGGCCATGGCCAATGCCTCATTGCCATAAGAACCGGTTTTCAGCGTGATTCTCTTAAAACCAAGTTTTCTGAGATGCGCCACACCGTCCATAAAGGCTTTTTGCACTTGCTCAGGCGAGTCAAGATCTGTGCCGCCCAAACGGCTGTGACGGGCAAAAGACACAATGGCGCGTGCTTTAAACGCTTTCTGCACTGTTTCATTGTATGGATCCGGATCCACCACATAACCACGGTCTTTCAAGAATTTGGCGTATTCAAGCGATTTGACTTGTATTTCACCGCCAATCACTTTGGCGCCTTGTCCCCATTTGAGCTCAATAATGACTTTGTCGCCAAACTTGTCAATGAGGTATTCAGCCACGCCATTGCGCGTGTCTTCCACATTCATTTGAACAATAATGGTGCCATATCCGTCATGATAGCGCAGGAATGTCTCCACGCGTCTGTTGAGTTCAGGGGCATTGATGATTTTGCCTTTTTTCAATTCAGATTTTTTGTCCACACCCACCACATTCTCGCCCACCACAATAGGAATACCAGCCAGGGCAGAACCCACGGCAAAAGAATTCCAGTATTTGGAAGCAATGAAAGTGGATCCCAAAGCCCCGGTCATAATAGGCACACGGCACTTGGTCTTGACTTCCTGTCCAAAGCTCGTTTCAACATTCACATTCGGAAACACACAGTCATCCGGGTTGTTGGTCATGCCTTCGTTGAGCCCGTTTGCACCGTACGCATACCCCTGAATTCTGAGCGCATGATACCCCAGCCCAAGAGACGTCACATTGGCTGAGCCTGATGTGGTATTCCCAAAATCCCGGGGATACAACACCTTTCTTCCGTTCAAAGAAGACATCCATGTTTCGCATTTTCCTTTGCAATCCGCTCTGCACAGAGTGCACAATCCGGATTCACAGGGATTTCCCCTGTTCACTGTTCCTATTGCATCATTTGATTTCGGCCATTCAATCATTTGATTTCTCTCCTTTTTCCGGTTTAACCGGTTTTTCTATAGAGGTGGGAAGACCCGGCCCCTACGACGATTCCACTCCCTGTAACAGCTCCACAAAACGGTTCATGCTCAGGGTAAAATGCTTGCCGCGTCTGTAAATAATACCCAAAGGACGTTTAAAATTGATTGTTTTAAAGGGGATGGCTTTTAAAATGCCGGATTTGACTTCATGATCCAAAGTGGGGCGCGGCAAAATAGAAATACCTGACCCGGCTTCCACGGCACGCTTGATGGCTTCGATATTGTCAAACTCAAGAGACACATCCACATCAATCTTGTGGTCTCTTAAAAAACGATTGATCTCCTTGCGAATAATCAATTGTTTATCAAAAGTCACAAATTTTTCCTGATTGATGCGGGACAATTCAATTTCCTTTTTCACCCCCAGCGGATGGTCAGGGGGACACGCCATGACCATGTCTTCGTGCCGCCAGGGGATCACGCTTAAATCTCTTCTGGCATAAGGAAAAGACACTATCCCCAAATCAGCTTTTTCATTGAGCACGCTTTCATAGACTTTATCAGGATGCGCATATTCCAGCTGCACTTCGGTTTGAGGTGAAAGCAGGGAAAACTTTTTGACATAATCGCTCATATGCCTCAACCCGACAGAATAAATCGACACCATGCGGACAACAGACTGCTTCTCTTCCAAAGAATGCTTCACTTCTTTTTCCAGGTCCTCATACCGGTGCAGGATATCCTGGCATCCATGCTGAAATATTTCCCCCTCAGAGGTGAGTTTCCATGGACGTTGTGACCTGTCAATCAAGGTCACACCCAAGTGCTCCTCCAAGCCTTGTACAGCCTGGCTCACAGTGGATTGGGTGATTTCGTTTTGCTCAGCGCAGAGCGAAAAGCTGCGCAAACGCGCCACATCACAGTATATTTTGAGAGTTTCAATTTGCATATAATCCTTCAGGAGCAGAGCACACGGAGAAAAACAGCTTAAGGGCTCGTAAAAAAGAACCGCTGATATGTTATCAAAAAGTCTAATGGTCCAGATAATCTATATTAATAAAACCGATATTGCAATACCTAAAAATAAATTTGTTTTTATGGGCTGTTAAATGTTAAAATTCTATGAATACGCTTATAAGGAAACGCAACTGTTCAGGTCCCTGTAATTGCCCAGTTTATTGGGCGCTTTTTTAAAATGGTTTATTGGCTATTGAGGAATACGCCTGATAAATCCATGCCCGCTGTTTTCTGGCGGGAGGCAATTACGACTGCGCAAGCAGAAGTGTCTTAAGGGAAAGACCAAAAAAACCAAAGGAGACCTGAACAGTTACAAGGAAACCGCTCCTCATGCCTTTTAGAATTACCGGAAAACAGTCCTTGTCTCCCCATATTTGCTGCATGGACATTGAGGCTCCTCAAGTGGCCAAGGCACATCAGCCCGGCCAGTTTGTTGTGCTGCGCGTCAATGAAACCGGCGAGCGCATTCCCTTGACTGTGGTGAAAAAGGACAAAGACAAAGGCACCATTACATTGATTTTTCAGGTGGTGGGAAAGACCACCATGCTTTTGCAAGACCAGCCCGTAGAAAGCAACATTTTGGATGTGTCAGGCCCTTTGGGCAATCCCAGCCATTTGGAAAATTTTGGCACAGTTGTGTGTGTGGGCGGGGGTATTGGCGCTGCGCCTTTATATCCCATTGTGCAAGGACTTAAAAAAGCCGGGAACAAAGTGATCACTATTATTGGCGCGCAAAAATCTGATCTCCTGATCCTTGAAAAAGAAATGACAGAAGCCAGTGATGCACTTTATATTTCCACGGATGACGGCTCAAAAGGGCACCATGGGCTGGTGACCGGACCATTAAAAGACATATTGGATTCAGGCCAGGCCATTGGTTTTATTATGGCAGTGGGTCCTTTGCCCATGATGCGGAGCGTGTCGGATTTGACCAAACCCTATGGAAT
>JANQER010000308.1 GCA_028278255.1 Elusimicrobiota bacterium
AAGGCTTAAAAAGCGGCCTGATTTGTTACGTTCCTTTTTGAAGGCCACGCCCCTTTTTTTTGGCCTTGATTAGGATTTTATTTATACAGGAATCAATAAACCGATTTTGCCATTGATTGGCAGGAAGACTAATTATTATAATTTAACAGCATAGAATTATTCAGGATGCATTATTTATAGTTGCTTTTAGTAGTCGTTATGGAGAATATGATGGGTTGCCGAGTTTCACACCTTTATTTTTTCATCCTTTTGATTTTACTGATATTTCCGTATAGGCTATACTCAGCGAATATTTATGATTTTCTGACAATGCCGGAAGAAAATATTGATATTGGAATTGCCGCCCTCACTCTGGCCAAGGACATATACCCTGACATTGAAGTCAAATCCTATTCAGCAAAGATTGACGATTTAGCTGAAAAAGTGCGCAAACTGGCTAAGAAGAACAATTCGCCGGATTACAGGATTAGATGCCTTAACACTGTTCTTCATCTTCATGAGAAATTCCATTGCATGAATGATGTCATAAATCGTGAACAGGACTATTATTACTTAAACCGATTTTTTGATACCAAGATAGGGAACTGTTATACAATGCCTCTCCTATATGTTGCCATTGGGCAGCGTCTTGGTTGGCCTCTTTATATTGTCCATGTACCGGATCATATGTTTGTCCGTTATATTGATCCTCATTTTCCAATTCAAAATATTGAGACAACAAGCGGCGGCGCACACGTTCCTGATGAGAAATATGCAAAAGATTTTTCAGTAAGTAAGACTGGTCATAAGAATGGGACATACCTTCGCACTTCAACCCATCGTGAATTGCTTGGAGATTTAGTGTCAACAAACGGAATTAGATTTGCCCAAAAAGGGCAGACTTTTAAAGCCATAACTTATTTTAAAGTGGCTATAAAATTAAACCCAAGATGTGTTGAAGCTTGGGCGAATTTACGTTCTTGCTATAACAGGGTTGCAAAAAACCAAAAAGGCAGAGAAGTGAAAAGATATCGCAAAATGGCTGCAAACTGTACAAAGCGACTTGATAAACTGGGATTCGTCCATCCCTATGATGTCCCTTTGCCATCAGGTGAATATATAAAAAGGATAAAAAATTCAAAACTGGCTGTTTCAAAGACAAAGCAAAAAAAGGCAGCTATTTCATATAGTGAACCGAATATTCCAATTCGACGAAACTTGACAATTCTTCCGAATGGGCAACGACTTAATCCAAATATAGCGACAACTATTCAATCATTTCCCTCAAACAAGGATCAAAGCGGAGGCTGGTAAAATGTCTACTCGACAAATTAAATCTTGGTTAATAATGATGATTTGTGTAGGAGTTATTACAGGAGTTCAAGCTAGATATTATGACGCTGGTGAAACACGATTCTTGACACCGGATAGATTTGTTAAGAATCCTTATAATCCTCAAACCCTTAATCGTTACTCCTATGTTGAGAATAACCCCATCAATTATACTGACCCGTCAGGGCATTTGTCATGGAACGTAAAAAATACTTGGAGAGGGATTGAGAAAAGTGTCAGTCATCCATGGCGCCAAAGCGGTGCGGCAAATTGGTGGAATAAGAACCGGTATTATGTAGGGACAGCCGCATTAATTGTAGCCACGGCCGGAACCGGTGCTTGGGCGGCCGGAGCAGGTTATTCAGGTCTTTCCGGAGTAATGGGCGCAGTCCTGACAGGTGAAATTACCGGAGCAGTTGCCGGCGGTATAGCTGCTAACGCTGCAGGCGGTGATATTGGTAAAGGTGTCTTTTTTGGCTCCGCTGTAGGTGGTGTAACTTCCGGTGCTTCATATGGATTATTTCCCGGCGATACTCTTCGAAATATGACAGGAGTTAAACTCCTTGGAGCAAGGATGGCGCAAGGCGCAATCTTAGGAACGGGCTATGGAGCCTCTTATGGATACGCTGGCGGGCTTGGAACCCAAAAAGGCATTTTGAGAGGAATGTGGAACGGTGCTCAATTGGGTGCCGCCACAGGATTGGTGCTGGGTGGTGCAGAATGGTACGCAAAAGGGCGTGGTCTCGCTTATGGTAATTTTGGCGTCAGAGGAGAACCCCACTTCCCCGGCGGACATCTTCAAACAATTTCCAAGACTTTCCAATTGAGCGCCCAACCAATGAATGCTATGTTGTCTGTCCCGCTTTTCCATTCATTAACAGTCAATACCGCTCACAATGTTGTTGGTGCCGGTTTAACAGGATATTACAGTGATGCAACATTACGGGACTTGGCGAATCAAGGCGGACAGAAGTTGATTGATGATCGGCTTGAAGATGGCATAAGTGGAAAAGTGAGGTGGTAACATGCTAAAGAATTTAATCAAAATAGTAGCGTTTCTTTTCCTGACAGGGTGTGTCAGTCGAATAGCCATTCAAGATATGGCTTATGTCATTCCTATGGAAGAAGAAATTGAGTTTTTGGTCAATAATACTGCTGCCACGGTTAAATGGAAGAGGGCTATCAATCCTTCTAAAAGAATTATTCTGAAAGCAAAATCAAACTCAAATGAAAGTGCCGGAGAATATTATTTAATTGACAGCTCACCTGCCGTAGGCGAGGAGGAAATATTTGTTCCGAAGAATGGTGAATTATTAGGTTTAAAACCCAAAACAGAAGATGTCATCCATCGTTATAATGTTAAGAAAATTCTTAAAAAAGACGTTGTGATGGATGATTTCATACTGGACGCTAAAGAGCCTGTGTTTTCCTTTGCCTATCATGGTGGAGTAAAAAAATATATTACTTTCAGCGGCTCCAAACCGATTGTCCAAAAATATGGAAGGGGTGAATCTTCCGTCCAATTCGTTGAATTTCATAAAGGAAAATTAATACTTGGAAATTTAATAAAACACGGAACCATAAATCTTTTAAATCCCTTCAAAGAAAAATGGCTTTGGAAGCAACCCAAAATTCATAGTTTAAAAGATGATTTAAAAAAGATGATCAAAGGAGAGAAGGGTGCCGGACTGATTTATGATCGTTTGGTTGATGTGGTTTTTAGCCGTAAGGATGAAATTATTATAGGCTTATTCAGCACAAAGGATAAAAATTGGTTTATCGAAGCGTATTCTTTTCAGAATGGAAAAAGCTTATGGACGAAGAAGCTGGTTCCCGGCTTCACAGGAGATGATTTGGACGCTCGTCTTATGGAATACAAAAATGTAGTGGTGCTGGTAGAGTTTCCGCACAAGTGGGATGGAAAACAATTGATTTCTACGATGAACCAAGTTCTTAATATTGCAGATGGAGTGAGGATTGGCACTTTCAAGGGAATTGTGAATTTTGCCAAAAGGATTGACGGTGGGATTTACTTTACAAACAGAGAAAATAAGGGCTATATTTTTAGCTTTGCATCCCGCGAATCAAAAGAAGTGGCTTTGAGGGGTATGAACATCCTTTATGGTTTAAATCAGATCAAAGAGAAGTGGCTGTATTTTAATTCTGAAAATTCTTCAGGGACGGCACGCTCTTTAGAAAATAGAAAACCACTTTTTGCAGTAAAAGGATATAACCAGATAAGAGCAGTAAGGGCTGGTGAGAAGACCCCTCTTTGGTCTTTACTGTTATCCCCTCAAACCCAATTGCCTGTCATCTACGAGGAGGAGGGAATTATTGCTATAGGAGATCCTTTAGGGCAAGGCAGAGAATCGCATCTGGCCTACATTCAGGGAACAGATTTATCGGATACGGCTTTATTGATTGACGGTAATGGAGGAAAGATTTTATGGAAGGCAAAAATCAAAGATGGGAAAATCGCCCGCCTCGCTGTTTGGAAAAATATGGCCTTTATCAAAACACTGAAAGGAAATTTATTTGCTGTTGAGTGGCCTCAATCCTATAGATTCTATCATTAGCTCATCATGGATTATCTATCAAAAATAAAAATGAATTTGTATTGACGGAGATAGACTGTTCAATAAGGCGGATTGACAAATTTGCAATTCTATTGCAAATTTGTCAAATATGGGATATGATTTAACTATGTTTAGACAAAGACATTTACATAAGCATATCAAGAGACTGGCCGGCCAATTTCCTATTGTTTCTTTGACAGGGCCAAGGCAATCAGGAAAAACCACTTTGGTCAAGCATATTTTTCCTTCATACGAATATGTGTCTTTGGAAAATATGGACACCAGGAACCATGCTTTGCAGGACCCGCGCGGCTTTCTTTCTGAACTGAAAATGAACGTCATCCTTGATGAGGCCCAAAGAGCTCCTGAACTGTTTTCCTATATTCAGACACAAGCGGATGAGATAGACAAACCCGGCCAATATATTCTCACAGGATCTCAGAATTTTCTTTTAATGGAAAAAATCACCCAATCCCTGGCCGGCCGTGTGGCCTTGCTCAAACTCATGCCGTTCGGCCTGTCTGAAATAGAAACACTGGATAAGAGTTATGAGCATTTTCTTTTTACGGGTTTTTACCCCAGGCTTTATAACAGAGATATTCATCCTGTGGATTATTATCCGCATTATATACAAACTTATCTTGAAAGAGATGTCAGAGCCATGGTCAATATATCAGATTTGGCTTCTTTTCAGCGTTTTATGAAAATGTGCGCTGCCCGTACGGGCCAGATATTAAACCTCACATCTTTGGGCAATGACTGCGGTATCAGTCAAAACACTGTCAAATCCTGGCTCTCTATTCTGGAAGCCAGTTGCATTATTTTTTTCCTCAGGCCATACCACAAAAATTTCAACAAACGATTGATTAAAATGCCGAAAATGTATTTTTTTGACACAGGCCTGGCCTGCAGCCTTTTGGGAATTGAACAAGCTGAACAAGTCTATACCCATTATCTCAAAGGAGCTCTTTTTGAATCATTTGTTATATCAGAAATAATGAAACGCCGGTTTCATCAAGCCAGGGAGCCGAACTGCTATTTGTGGCGGGACCGTACCGGACATGAAATTGATTGTTTGATTGAACAAGCGGATAAGCTTATTCCTGTGGAAATCAAGTCAGGCAAAACCATGAATGACGATTTTTTTTCAGGGATCACTTCCTGGAACAAAATGACAGGCAACAAGCCTGACAACGCGTACGTGATATACGGCGGGGATTTTGTGCAACAAAGGACCCAAGGTCATTTGGCGTCATGGAAATCCATCCCGTCTTTCAGCAATTGATGGTTTATAAATCCGGGGATTCGTGGAATACGTCAACGGGCGCCTGCGCAGGGGGCTCTTCTATGATTTTGAGTTTTCGCCAGGCGCCGCTGTGGTAGCGTTTGAAAATCAACAGGCTGAAAGCCAAGACAAAAAGCACCACCATGGTCCAGGTGGTTTTGACTGAGAATCCCAGTGTTTTGAGCGAGACAAACTCAATGAGCACCAATGACCAGTGCAGGCTGACCATGAGCCACATGGCCCACAACGTGTCGCCTGCGCCTCTGAGAGCCCCGATAAAAGCCACAATGATGATGTCAAGGCATATATAAAGGCAGGCCATACGCAGCATAAAATGCGCCAAAGGACGGGCGGCAGAAAAAACCGCATCCGGCGTGTGGGGACTGAAGATGTCCACCAAATGCCCGGTGAGAAAAACAAAGACAAATAAAATCACGCATGAGTAGATCATGCCGATTTTAATCCCTGACATAGTGGACTGGTGCGCTGTGTCAGGCTGTCCGGCTCCCATGTACCGGCCCACCAAACTGGTGACGCCTATCTCAATCCCAATCAAAGGCACAAAAGCCACCATGTCCCAGTTGAACATAATGGTGGTGGCTGTGGCAGCGACCGGCCCCATGGAATAAAAAATAAAGATCATAAAAATAAAGGCCAGGAAGTTAAGGAAAAATTCAATACCGGGCGGCGAACCGTATTTGATCAGTTTCATCATCAGTTTTTTTTGATATTGAAAGGACGCTGAAGTGTTAAATTCACGGCGAATGTTTTTTTCCCCATAAGCGGCGATCAGAATGATCAAACCGAACAACCCGCCTATAATCGTGCCATAGGCAGCGCCTTTGATGCCCAAAGCCGGCATGCCGCATTTGCCGAAGATAAGAATATAATTCACGCCAATGTTGACGGTCATGGTGATGGTTGAAGCCAGCATGACAATTTTTGTGCGTCCGATTCCGCAAAAGAAACCACTGAGACAGCTGCGCAAAAGGCTGATAATCACGCCGTAAAGCAGTATGTTGAAATAAGTTGTTTGATAGGCGAGCTGATCTGCTGAAAGATTGGACAGGCCGAAAATAAAATGCGCCAAAGGCCGGCACAAAAGAATGACGGGGTAAGCCAGAAGAGAGACAATAAAAGCTTGATTCGTGACCAGCGCACAGTTGTCTTTTTTGTCAGCCCCGTAATACTGCGCGGTCAAGGCAGTGGTGTACCCTGTGAGTCCCAGAAAAAAGGCAATCATCATAAAAGAGGTGAGCCCGCCGCCCATGGCAGCATTCATGTGCATGGGCCCGAGCTTGGATAAAAACAGCCTGTCGGTGAATGTCATAACAGTGTCGCAGGCATGTGACACCATCATGGGCAGGGCAATGGCCATCATTTCCATGATGCCGCCCTTAGGATGGTTTTTTTGGTCAAAGAATTTTTTCATGGGCGCCTCGGACAACATGAGATCCCTAAAAATAGCGGGGATTTAAATCTCTTGAAGAGGTGAGCTGCCGCAGGAAATCTTCACAGGGGATGCAGGAGATCTCCTGGGTTTTAAAAGCTTGTTTCCCTCGGTACAGCAATATGGCGGCTTGACATTCCGGGTATTCGTTTTTAAAGGATTTAAGCCCGGAATAATCAGCGGGACGGAGACGCGCGGTGTTTTTGGCTTCAATGGCGCAGAATCCATCCGGACCGTATATCACAAAATCCACCTCTGCCTGCTGATAAGTGCGCCAATAACAGAGGCGGTTTTTTTCTCCGCGATAAGCATTCCAGGCGCGCAAATGCTGGGCCACCAATCCTTCCAGAGCCGCGCCGTCAATTTCTTCAGGACGGTCCAGAGGCCCGGAGGGCCTCAAGGACCTGTACACCCCGGCATCAAAGAAATAAAATTTTTCATGAGTGATTGTTTTGCGTTTGGCTCTTTTGGAAAAAACCGGCAGGCGAAATCCCAACAAAAGATCTTCGACAATCTGAATATAATTGGACACAACCTTTCTTTCCACTTCGCATTCTCTGGCTGTCTCGCTGACATTGATGACATTCCCATGTGAAAAGCTTAAGGCCTCAAGAAAACGGCTGAAATTCCCAATGTTTCTCACCAATCCTTCCATTTGGACTTCTTCGCGGATATAAAGGTCTACATACGACATGAGCGTTTCATCAGGATTTTCTGCGTACAAGACCACAGGCAGGAGGCCTTTGGTCAAAGCCGATGGCAGATTGAATTCTTTCCCAAGCTCATGCGCCATAAATGGGTGCAGCGTTTTTAATAAGGCGCGGCCTCCCAAAAGATCCACATTGGCGCGCTTTATTTTTCGTGCGCTGGACCCGGTTAAAATAAAATGAAAGCCTTTTTTAGATTCAATCTCATCGTGCACCACACTGAGCAGTTCAGGCACTTTTTGGATCTCATCAATCACAATGGTTTTTGTGTTTTTTTGCATGGCCAGCCATTCTGAAAGGAATTCCGGCCTGGCGCTGAAACGGCGCACCTGATCTGTGCGCAGAAAATTGATCCAAGCCGCATCAGGAAAACAATTGCGTATCCATGTGGTTTTTCCTGTGCCGCGGGGCCCAAAGAGAAAAAAGCTGGTTTTGGGAGGGGTGAAAATTCTGGGTATCATAGTTCCGTTTTTGCTATAAAAAATGGAATCATATAGACCAATTCTAATGCTCCTTGACTGTTTTGTCAAGGGGGCATGACAGACATTTATACTTGATTGCTCGAATTATTTTACAGGAAGAGGTTATGCGTGGCTGTTTAAATGGTCCCTGTGAACGAGCCAGAAAACAAACATGGCCAGGAATGAACCCAAACCATCAGCCAGCATATCTTTTTGCGCGTCCCAAGTGTCGCCTTGAGAGCCCAGAACCGCTATGCCTGCAGCGGGATCTGCTGACACGGCATAGAGCCATTCAAAAATTTCGTATGCATTGGCCACGGTGAATATGGCGAAAATCGGGAACAGATACAACAGCCACTTGGTGTTGACCAGTTTTCTGACAAACAAGAGCTCTGCAATGGGATACGCATAAAACCCCACGGTAAAATGCGCCATGCGGTCATAATGGTTGCGCTCAAACCCGAACAGGTCCGTCACAAAACCAAAAGGCACGCGTTCGAATGTGAAATGGCCGCCAATGGTGTGAAGGATAATCAAGAAAGACATGAATATATAGCTGAGCGGTGAAAACACAAAAAACCGATATGTCATGACAAGGGTCAGTGCAATCAGAATAATGGGAATATTCTCAGCCCACCACACAGCCCGGTCATAAGGGGAAATGGCGGCTATTGTGAATACCAAAAGATAAAGGCCTAAGAGGATTTTCGGAACAAGATTTTTCATTTTTTATGTCTATGGACCTTGTTGAATTTTTGTTATAGTGCTTATTATTATAACATATCAAGACCGGATGAGACGGATTGAATAAATTACCTTTGTTAAATCAGACTGTTCTTGTGACGCGTGCACAGGCTCAGGCCAGGCTTTTGGTGCAGAAGCTCAAGGCCCAAGGCGCCAAGGTGCTGCTGTCTCCCGCCATCAGGACAGAGGCTTTGCCTTTGTCAAAAAATGGGAGAGGATACTTGCGAAAACTTTCTCAATTTGACTGTGTTTTGTTGACCAGCGTGAATGCTGTTGATATTTTGGTCAAATACTGGAAATCATTTCAACCAAAAGAAAAATGGCCGGCTCAGGCATTGGTTTATGCCATTGGCGAAAAAACAGCAGAATCCTTAAAAAAAGCCAGAGTGCCGGTGCATGCGGTGGCCAAGGAATTTGTGTCAGAGTCATTGCTCCAATTGCTGGGAAAAATTCAAGGGAAAAAAGTATTAATCCCGCGCGCCAAACAAGGCAGAGAGGTTCTTTTAGAAGGTTTGAGGAGAAAAGGCGCTCAAGTTGTTCTTTGGCCTTTATACCAAACAATTCTGCAGCCTCTCAAAGCCCAGGTGAAAAAAGATTTGATCCAAGGCAAGGTGAATATTGTGGCTTTTACTTCTGCCTCTTGTGTGAAAGGGTTCATGAAAAACCTTACGCGTTCACACATAAAAAGTATTTTTCAAAAAAGCCAAGCGGCTTCAATTGGGCCAGTGACGTCGCAATCCTTAAAATCTTATGGTGTTACACCGCATTTTCAGGCCCAAAAATCCACGATTGAAGGCATGGTGAATGCCGTTGTCTTGAAAAATACGTGACCATGGAGGCTTTTGTCATTATTTATCGGGTGTCATTCCATGTCTGGGTATAAAATTTTAAAAGCGCCCGATAAATCGGGCAGCTACGAAAAAACATAAAACCACCTAACACTACTTCGTTAAGTATGGGTGCGTCGTCGGATGTTCATTTTTGAGGCGATTTCAAGGCGCGAGAAGGGCGCAATGCCTTAGCGCATTGTAACCGACGAGCAACGCGGAAATCGTCCAAAAATGGGCGTCCGGCGATGTGCCCATACTTAACGGAGTAGTGCTAAGGGCGACAAAAAAATGAATCCTTCTATTTCTTTGTTAAAAAAAACACTCTTATCAGCTTTGTCTGAGGCTGGGAAGATTTTGAGATCCGGATTTCAGCGGCCCATGCGGATTTCCTACAAAGGGCCGACCAATATTGTGACTGAAGTGGATCATGCGGCTGAACAAAAAATCCTTAGAATCATTAAAAGCCAATTCCCGGACCACGGGTTTTTGATGGAAGAAGCCGGCGCTCTGACCACGCCCTCTCCTTATAGATGGGTGATTGATCCTTTGGATGGGACAGTGAACTTTGCCCATGGGGTGCCTATTGCCTGCGTGTCCATCGGCCTTGAATATCAAGGGAAGATGCTCATGGGAGGGGTGCTGGATCCTTTTAAGAATGAATTGTATTTTGCTGTGCGCGGCAAAGGCGCTTTTCTGAACAATCAGGCCATTCATGTGTCAAAACAGCAGCGTCTCATCAGCAGTTTGGTGGTCACAGGTTTCCCTTACGACAAAAAAGACAAAGCCGGGTTTTATTTGTCTGTGGTGGAAAAATTTTTAGACAAGGTGCAGGGCATCCGGCGATTGGGGTCAGCGGCTTTGGATATGTGTTATGTGGCTTGCGGCCGGTTCGATGGGTATTGGGAGTTTCGCATTCAGCCATGGGATATTTCCGCGGGCTGGCTGCTGGCGGAAGAGGCCGGGGGCAAAGTCACGGATTTTCAAGGCAAAAGTTACAGCCTTCAAAGAACAGCGCAAACGCTTTGTTCCAATGGTTTGATCCATAAAGAAATGTTAAAAGTCATCAAACAAGCCTTATAGTTGTGATAGAATATATTTTGGGCAAAGCCGGAAACAACCCAAAACCTATTGGAACCACGGATTAACACGGATGAACACGGTCAATTATTTCAAAATTTTTTATATTCATAAATTTATAAAAACCGATCATTTTTTTGTTTTACCGTGTCCATTCATGTTCATCCGTGGTTTCCTGAAAAGTTGTTTATTCATTGGTTTGTGTGTATTGGCCGGGTGCATGCCAAAACCCTTGATCAAGGCGCCGGGTGATCCGGCGATTGGCGTGCGGATTGTTTGGTACGGGCATTCTTGTTTTTTAATTGAAGACAGTGTGAAGCGCCGGTTTTTGATTGATCCCTTTAACAAAAGAGTCGGGTATAAAATCATGTGGTCAAGTCCGGATGTGGTTCTCCGGACGCATGACCATTTTGACCATGCCAATCTGCGGCGTTTGTCAGGGTACACTCTTGTGAAAAGCACGGGTGTTCATACCGCGGCAGGTGTGGAAGTGACCGGCGTCTTGGCCTATCATGACAGCAGTAATGGCCGGGTTCACGGCACAACCAATATTTATATCTGGGAAATGGGCGGTGTGACGCTTGCCCACATGGGGGATATCGGGCAGGAAGCTCTTTTGCCTGCACAGTTGGGCGCCTTGAAAGAGGTTGATGTTCTTTTTGTCCCTGTCGGTGGAAAAACAACAGTTGATGCCGAAGGGGCTGCTTCTTTGGTCAAGGCCATACAGCCGCGCATTGTTGTGCCCATGCATTATGGATGCGATCAATTGCGGTTTTATGCGTTTGATCCGGTGGAAAAATTTTTGGTTTTATTCGAAAATGTCTTGGAACTGCCTGATTCTGAATTTCAAGTGCGGCATGCGTCACTCCCGGAATCTTTAACCGTGATTGTGCCGAAAGTGCCGGAATAAACAAAAGTGCGAAGTGCGAAGCAAAAAGAAAAGTCGTAGGGGCGGACCTTGTGCGGGCCTCTGCATCTGCCGAGGGGAAGGGGCATCCGCCAAGAAAGCACTGTCGGATCTT
>JANQER010000349.1 GCA_028278255.1 Elusimicrobiota bacterium
CAGAAGCCGCCTCAGGCATAAAAGAAGAGATTGACTTATTAGACCAATTAACCGAGCAGGCAGATTTATTGCTGGAAACAGGGGATTATAACTTATTGGCGGAAACCATCAATGATATCAAAGACACACAAAGCGCTGTTGCAACAGAAATAAACCAGGCAGACAACCAAATTGAACAAGCGCAAAAAGGGATCAACAAAATAGGCGTGGCCATGGTCACGCTGGGCCGCATAACAGCCAACCAAACAGACAGACAAAAAATACGAGCCACAGACGCCAAAGCGCTCGGCAAAGCCTACACGCAGCTGGCAGAAGGAATAAACAGCCTTGCTGAAACAGGATTCAATGGAACACACATAGACAGAGAAATCAAACACATAAAAGCCGGAGCAGCCGTATTGGTCCAAAAGCTGTCCAAAGAAGGCGTGGACATCACAGAGGCTGGGCGGCTCTCCATGTTCCAAAAACCGAAAAGAGATGACAGCCGCATGAATCCTGTATTGGCCAAGATTAAACAAGGATTTGACCTGGTCAACGATGCTGTGACCCGTGAAGTCAGGGATCTCACCATAGGCATGTTGATCATCAAAGAAGAAGCGCAGGCGCCTGACGCATCATTTGACACAAAGATAGTGGCAGCTATGCACCCTGCGAATGTTTTGGCAGATACCTTTGAAGTGTATGAAGAAACCGGCAGCACAGGTTTGGCAACAGCAGCCTTTGTCACAGGAGCAGGAGCAGAAACATTCAGTTTTGCCGTGCCGGTGTTCAAAGGGGTGCAGGCAGTGCCTGTTATGGTGGATGAAATCGGTGATGTGGCAGGATTCAGCGAGGGAACAAAAGACAAAATCACAATGGTCGCAACAGCCGGCGCCATAGCCATAAAAGGGACAAAGGGAGATGTCAGCGCATTAAGCAAGATAGGTATATGGGGAGCCAAAACAATTGCGCTAATGGGCGCTGGAATAGGAATTGAAAAAGCATCAGAAGCAATAGTCAACAAAACCTCTGGGGCATTGGGACTAAAAGAAAAATCCAAATCCATCATACAAGGTCAAATTCAATTCTTAGGCTGGGTGGCCTCAGCCGGCATTTTATCAATGGGCGCCAATCGTCTGATCAAGACCAGCCGCGCCAAAGGGAATAA
>JANQER010000153.1 GCA_028278255.1 Elusimicrobiota bacterium
CAATGCGGTTTAGATAAGGAAGTAGTTGCCCGATTTATCGGGCTCTTTAAAGCAAAAGCTTATCAAAAAGCGCCCCATAAATGGGGCAATTACAGAAATCAGGCTTATCTAAACCGCATTGCAGCTAGCCCAACTTCCGCAACTTTTTAATGAAAAACGTTGATAATCAACAACCAGTGGTCAAAAATTAGCACTACATTTTTGACACAAACTCTGGGATCCGCATTCTCCGGGGAATTTGAAGCCCCAAATGTTGAAGCAATATCTTTTGTTATTTCTCCGGCCGAACAATGCAGCGAAGTTTGATCTGCTGGCCAGTTGTCGTCGGCAGAATGACATCACCGCTTTGGATTTGACTCAATTCTTCCAGCAGTGTCCGCGATGAATTACCAAGCCCTGCCCGACTCTGCCACCCTTCTAAAATGTTCTTCCAATTTGTTTTTCAACGGGAGGATTTTCAGGGTTTTAAGAAAATGAGTGCGTTTATTGGGTGGTTTCTTTATGAAAATAAATTTTTTAAGGGGTCTGTTGCGGAAGTTGGGTTAGCAATCCGCATTCAACTTTCTGCCAACAGGCGATTGCAAGAGCCTGCTAACAAGAAGCATAGAAAACAGACATTGTCCCTTAATTTTGGCTATTTATCTCCGATGATAAAAGTGGCTTTTTTGATTTGGGTGGGATCAATTTTGACATTGAGCAATTGGGCAATGTCTTTGTTAACGCCAAATTGAATTTTCGTCGGGGGATAGAAAACCTGCGCGCCCTGTTTTTGGCCGGATAAAATTTTTAACACACCATCGCCTGCAAGGCTGATATTGTTGTCCATGTCTGCATACACACACCCCAATGAGCCTGCTTTGGCAATTGAGGCGGAAAAACCAATCACCGGGAAACGTTTGTTTAACATGTCCTTGAGAATATGCGGCAATGTGGTGCGTGAATATAATTTTGTGTTCGGAATCATTAAAAGACAGTCTGCCTGAGACGTCAGGCTTTTTATGGACTGATTCAATTCCTCCAATTTGCTGATTCCCTTTAAAATAATGCGGGAGTCGCCTTGTTGTTTAAGCTTTTTGAATCCATTGACCATTGATTTGTTTCTGTCCTTTGTGTATATAATGCCGATCTTGTCTATTGAAGGGAATGTTTTCCGGATAAATTGCACTTGTTTGTCCGGCGCAATATCCAAAACAGCGCCCGGCCCTGTCAGGGCCGTATATGCCGGGTCACTGACCAAACAAAAAACAATGGGAATGGTTGAATGGCTTTTTTGGGCATAGTAAGCGGCTCTGCCGCCGACAGCCAAAATAATATCAGGTTTTTCTTTTTTGATGCTGTTTGAGAAAGCGCTGTTGTTGGCAGACCCTTTGGGCACAACAAAAGTTTTCAAGGCAAATGGCATTCCGCTTTTTTTGATGTGTTTCTGAAAGGACTCAATGGCTGATTTGTACACGGGCGAAGCCCCTGAACAGATCACTGCAATGGTTTTTTGGCTTTGCGCAAAAACCAGGAGAGGCGCGTGTGACAGCAGCAAAATAAGAGTTATATATAACCATTTCACCATTCTATATTATACACAGAATACTCTTTATTTTCCGCACCTATTTTGTCTTTTTCATAAAGCCCACGATGGCAATAGAGAACAGGCAAAAATATTTTAAAATGCAAACAATAAAACAGCCGGCTGCAGATTTTAACCCAAATCGGCGCTTGTCTCTTGGTTATTGGTTATTATTTGGTGATTGTTTCTTGGAATTTGGTTATTTCCGGCTTATCCGGATCAGGCCTGTATGTTTGTGAATCGGAGAGCCTTCAGAGTTTTACTCAGCCCGGCAGAGACATCTTTCACCAGATCCCCGCCCAACAACAGCAGCACCCGCACATATTGGTTCACACCATTTTGATCAATGTTGTCTGCATTTAAAGTCAACACATCAAAAAATGCCGCGTCATCCATCGACGCCACAATGTGTTTTAAAGAAATCTTCCCTTCCGGTGTAAAGAATTCTGCATGGCGTGACGGCCTCAGCACATGCCTATTATCAATCTGAAGCCAGTCTAAGTCCACCTGTCCATTTTTAGACACCAGTATGACTTTCCAATAAAAATCATCGCCCAAGTTTTTTTTCAAATCGACTAATTTTCGAATCATCTCATTCTGTGCTTTTTCATCGACCTCCGGATCATCCAAATCCGATACATCAAATATAAAATGCTTGTTTTCAGCTATAGCTGCTTTTGCCATCACTTGTTCCAAAGAACCATATGTCACAGCCTGCCGGCGCGCTTCATCATAAGTCTTATTAAACACTTGATCAATCTGTTTTGCCGGCTCTTTTCCGTGCACAAAAGTTCCTGCTAAATTCATCATTAAATCCATGTCACGCTTTTGATAATCTATTGATTTTTCTTCATTTTCAGGCGTTAAATTATTCAATACCTCAAACAGAGAACTGCCGGCGCCATGCAAAAGGCCCAGCAAACTTAAAATTCTATGTTGGGATGGAGCAGGAGCCTGAATCTCTTCCAATATATAATAAGCCATCAATCGTCTGAATTGCCGGTCAGACCGCGCAGCAGACAAAACCCGCCCAATACCCGAATGATTTCCAAGTTCAAAATCCTCTAATAATTTCCATTGTGCCTTATTGACGGACGGCGTGCCAAGCTTTTCAAGAGTCTGTTCTGCAAAATCTTCCCACTGGCCCTTTGCTTTGGCAGGTTTCCCCACCCACACATCAAAACCCACCTGCCTGGCAGGGCCTTTGACGCCCAACAAATATTCATTAATGACCGCTGCCCGGCCTTTGAGCCCAACATGTTTATCCCGGACCCGCACAGAAGACAAAGCCCGCGGCACATCCGGGAATTGCGCAAAAATACGCGCTGCACGCCATTTTTTGATTCTCAGATACACAACATGAAACACCATCCCTGTCAACAAAGATGCCACAGGCAAGACCTGTACATCCCATGCCGCCACCCCGGTTAACAACAAAATCAATGGCACAAAATGAAACACAATTCCTTTAAACCCATACCCCAAAACTGATTTGACAAACACCCAAGGCCCATCAGCCCAAACAAACCGCAGTTTATACTCACCGGACATTGAATCAAACACCACATGCTTCACATGCAGCAAACAAAACACCACCACACCTGCCGCAGCTGACATCTCCCAAGACACCCCTGCCCCCGCACGCAATCCGGCAAAAACCCCCACAACAACCAACGGCTCCAACAACCAAGCCACCCCATCCACAGCCGCCTGAACAGGCTTCTCAAAACCGAACACCCGCGCCACCCAAACGCTCAGCCAAGAAGTCGAGAATTTAGAAGGCAATCCCTTAAGCGCTCTATTTGCCAAAATATTTTCGACCTGCTTTTTTCTTGACAATAATTTGGGCATATCCACATAAGCGCCATACCCAGGCGCCGTCTTGACTTCTTCAATAATGTCATTGATCACATCCAACAACAAACCCAATTGTGCGTCAGGCGCTTCTTCAAGACGATTCAAATCACGCTCATGCGTCTTTCCATGCTTAGGCGCCGCAGCATCCATTAGCCGGTTATATCTTTCCGCCAGTTCCTCATGATGATCCTGCAAAACAAATCCGGCCAAAGCAGACAAATATTCTTGACCAGCGCCTGTTTTCATAGACAAAAACAAAGGCGCCAATTTCTGGATACAAAAAACCTTATCAATAACGCCTCTCTCCATCAACTCTTCAATCAATCTTTTTCTCAACTCGCGAAACCCAGTCAGATCATTTTCTCGGTAATCCATATAAATCTTGACCATCTCCGGCGTTAACAACTCACGATCCAGCTTTAACAACCGCCTGCTCTTTCCATACAATCTTGGCGCCGCTTTCAAAGCTTCGTCTTTGTCCTTTAAATAGAAGCTCATCAAATAAACCCATTTCTCGATTTCCTCTTTTCTTGTTATTGATTTTGACTTAAATAAAACATTGCTCACAAAAAAATCAACAAAATTAAAAACAAAATGCGCGCATACGTTCACCGCCACCCCCATCCAAAAACTTCCTGACATCATTCCCGGCACAAAAGCAGCGGCGCTCAACCCCAGGCCCACAAAAGACAAAAACACCCTTTTCCGTATTGAAAGACGACTTCCATTCTGATCAAACCGATGTAAAAAACCAAACCCCGCAGACAACGCAACGCCTGACAAGACCGTCACAGCTATATCCATTCCCAAAAAGTAAGAAGCCAATGGAACCACATGAAACACCCATTCCCACAAAGGCGATCCCAAAGGATGCCCCAACCAATAACGAATTCCCTTATTCCCGGCTGCATAATGATTCACAAAAACAGACGCAACAGGCAAGGATTTCAACACCTTTTCTATTTCCCCATCAACACCCTCTTCTCCAACACCAAACACCTCCTCATATCCCAAACCCCCGTCATCCTCAGCAAAAAGCGCCTGCATCTTATTACACATTCCCATGGCATATTCCGGAGGGAACCTCTCTAAAATAATTTCCAAAGCCACGCTCAATTCCGAACCATTCAACTTTTCAATAACCTCCAAAACATGAGAGGATTTCTCAGGGCCCAAAACCAAAGCCAAGCCTTTCATATAAGACACAAATTCTTCTAAATCATCAGAAAACATAGCCAATCCCATAAAATCCTCTGACATATCTCTCTGGCTTGTCTCCGGGAAAAACGAAAAAACTCTTAAGATAGTCTTCAATTCTTTCATGTGAGGCCGGCTGTGTGCAGGGAACATCCGTGTCTTATCCTCACCTTCAGGCGCCATATAATCCAACATTTTCTTCAGATCCGGATACTGCTTAAAAAGATCCGGATCTAAAACTTTTCTTAACACAACAGCCATTGAATAAACATCAGACTGACGATTGCCCAGTAATCCGGACATCCTTTCAGGCGCCACATAACCAGGCGTCCAAGAATCATCACCCAATTCCCGGCTGGTCCGATCAGCCAACACAGCAGCCCCATAATCCAACACTTTTGCCCCGCGCAACCGGCCTCTCTCATCTCTCACCAACATAATATTTTCAGATTTTAAATCATGATGAATCAAACTCATCTCATGATGAATAATGTCCACAGCCTCAAAAATCAACTCTGCCTCTTCCAAGGTCAATGATTTATATACACTTTCACGATTAAGCGTCAGGCCGTCCACATATTCCATAGCAATATAATCCGCTCCTTGTTCCACAAAAACAGGCGCCGGCATCCAGTCATTTTTCACCAATTGCGCTCTTTTCAAATTCCTTGCTTCTAACTCAAAAAAAGCCAAAGCAGACAACAAATAATGAATTTTACTCCCAATTACTTTTTCATTTTCATCTTCATGAAGCAAAATATCAGGATTCAATGTTTTTAAGGCCGCCATATTTCCATTTTCATCTTCTGCCTTATAAACAACACCAAAACCGCCAATTCCAATCTTCTCCCTCACTTTAAACCGATTGATTTGACTCCCTTCCTTCCATTCTTCTATTTCAGAATCTGACAAATCTACCTGCTCTCTCACCATTGTCCGCCAATGCTCTTTAATCTCTTGTATCCCCTGAACCTCTTGAGTTCTCTCTTTATACAACTTTGATATCTGCCTCAACCTCTCATGCATCCGCCAAAAAGAATCACTGTCCAAACTCCGAAACATCCTTTCCAAACTCTTAAGGTTCCCTATCACTGACTGCAAATTCTGTTCTGACAATGCCTCCACATCCAAGGCCGCCTGAGGGCCGCGCCCTGCAGAAACAGTCTGCTGATCCAACCGCCCCATTGAGGACTCCAGATCTAAAACCGACTGTGCCTTGCGCCCCATTTGAACAGTCGGCTCCACAAATTGACCCATTGACGTATCCAAATCCAAAGCCACCTTATCCTTGCGTGCCATGTGAAGAGTCGGCTTCATTCCTATTGATTCGGGCTGCACGACTTCCTCAGACTTCTCCTGCGCAGGCCTCAACTCACGCGCATTTATCTTCTTATGCACGACAAAAGACAACACATTTGCTGCCACAACCACAATATTTGAGAGGGTAAAAACAAGAAAGGAATAATTAACAAACAAGAAAGGCACCAAAGGCAGGAGCATTCCCAAAGAAAAAACAAAAGCCATGCGCACATTCCCGGGCGCGCGGGCGCGGGTGCCTGGATCCAGGTGCATTAAAAAGAAAGACACCCATGTCACGGCATGAAACAGCAGAGGAAGCGCCTGATCATCTACATAACCCATTGCAGACAAAACCATGCCCACACCCAACCCGAAAAATCCAATCCCCATGGCCAACACATTTTCAATTTTATAAGCCTTGAACCGCGAATAATCCTCAAAAGACATCTTGTCAGTAAAAATTCTTTTCCACACACGCTCCGGCCCATAAAACAGCTTCCACACCCAAACCATGGCGCCTTTGGGTGCGGGTTTTTTGTGTTTGAGAGGCTGAGGTGTGCGCTTAAAAAACGGCGCTAAAATCTGGCCCAGTCTCTCTTGCACCGCCTCATTGTGAATGGTTATTCTTACATCTTCTCTTTCACCTGACGGAAAAAATTCCCCCAAGTGTATCACCTTATCCGCAGAACCAGACACTCTGTTCAGACTCACAACCAGATGATGAATATCCGTCTCAATTGGGCTGAGCATTCGAACCACTTCGAGGTCATTGTCGGACACCACCAAATTGTCCGTGTCAGCCTCATCGTCCGGATGGCTATGAAGCAAAACAGTTGAAGAAAATGTATACAAAGGATGACTCTTGATCGCATCCTCCATTCCACGCCCAATAAAAAAAACAGGCTTATCCTCCCAAAAAGACATTGACACAGAAAATTCAGATTTCTGCGTTCCCAATTGAACAATAAGATCAATCAACTCATCTTGTGAAAAACCAATGATTTCAGCGAACTGATATGGCTCAGCTGTTTCAACCCAATCCTCAAATTCACTCAAACGTCTTATTTGGGAAGAAACATGTTCCTCTCTAAAACCAGTCAGAATCTCTTGTTTTTTACCGGGATGAAGATCTATTGTTTTTGCCACTGACCAGAAATCAATGTCATTTCCCCACAAATGCGGCCATTTCAAAACCTCAGGACTCCGCACATCTCTCCTCATATATGGATCAGCCTTAAGAGCAAGCCGGAAAACATCTTCAGGCAGATTTTCAGCCCCCAAGAGATAGATAACAGCTGCCAATTGCTCTTTAAATTTTTGACTTTTTTCAACTTCAAGCATTTCCATCAATGCCGGGAGATTTTTTGCAAACTCTTGGCGAAACACCTGATTTTCTTTCACATAAGCAATCAAATGCAAAATAAAATGTTCTCTCACACCCTCATCCGGATAAACCGCGGCATCCAGCAAGACTTCTGTGTCAATGCGGTCAATAAGCCTGTCTCGAAAAATAGAATCTATTAAAAAAGAAAACATCCTCCTGGCCGCATCAGCAAATGAATCTTCAGACCGTGCTTTGGCCCGCCGTATAAGCTGAGTGAACAAAGATATCTTTTCTTTTTCATCCATACCGGCCAGAAATGAATGCAAAAGCACGTGGCGCTGGTATTCTGCCTGGAACAAGGCGATCTTCTTCATGTTTGAAACTTCTGCCGGGTCCTGAGCGCTCAGCACATGACGAGGCACCCATTCAGGCTCAATTAATTCATCAACGAAAGCATTCACCAGTTGATTTGAGCCGCCGGATTTCGGCACATAAGACAACAATCTCAGCTCTTGTCTTCGAAGGGCTTCTGTCCAATTCCTTCTGATTAACAGTGATGTGCCATTTTTAGACAAATCAGTCAGATAAACATTAACAACACCTTCTTCATTCCTCACAATAAGTTTGGCATGCTTTCCGGACACCAAAATCAATTCATTTGGAATAATAAGATCACTGTCATAAGAACGTCCAATGGAAAATTCTATATCCCTTTTATCCTGCAAAACCGTAGCAAGAGAAACACGTTTCACAACCTGTGGAAAAGACCCTTTGGGAAAAGAAGAGCCAACAATCATTTCAGGACCCTCCATCCGAATGATCACAAAGGCCCCTCTTGACAAAGACAAAATTCTCTCACTTGCCGCTTCACTGTACAGCTGATAGAAAGGCGATATTGTTCTCATGATTTTGCGCCATGGTGTTTTCTCATTCAATGGGATTATGCGCGGCTTTCTTTTAGGCCCAAAAGGATGTTTTGCCATTTCAACTGAATCACTGCAAAAAACAACAGACTTCTTTCCCCCTATAATAGGAATCTTTTGGATCTCTTCTTTCGTTCCCTTCATGACGTAAAAAACAGGCTCCCCTCCCCAGAAAGACATTGAAACAGCCCATTTTTCTTTCCTTTGCGACAATTCTTCTAAAACAACAGCCATGTCTTTCTTTAATAACGCCAATTCCGCGAAACCAAACCCTTGTGTATCCTTGTCCCATTGTTTAAATTCATCCAGTCCAAAAATAACCGTAGAATCATTGGTTTTCTGATAGTTGATCATAAAGCAATGCCGCACAAACGCGTACTTGTGCTGAATCCCTTTCATCAACAATTCATCATCCAATCGCCCAAAAATATACCCTTCTCCAGGCAAGAAAAACAATTGCAAAGCATGATTGGGCTTTCCGTGCCAATCCGCATTCATCCTGTCCAATAATAGATACATTAATTTCAATCTGTCTTCCAAATACAATTGATTCAATCGTTTGTTCCATTCACGAAATTGCTGACATGTGATTTTTTCTGACAAAAGAAAATCCGCGTATGCGGATAAATCCAAGTTTTCCGAATCCAAATCAAGCGTTTTTTTATCACGCACATCCAATCCAGCCGCTATCCCGATCAAAAACGAAACATCCCCGTCCATGCCCAATGCTTCTAAAACAAGAAAAACCAACACAGAAAAAATCACATGTATTTTTTTGTTCTCCACTAAAACCAATGACTTCACAAAACCGGCAAGCCGGCTGAAAAGATGACGAAATCCCTGATCCTGCCAAGAGGATTTCTTTGCCACAAATATGTCTTTTCCGCGGCGCGTGAAGGTAAACACTTCATCTTTGATGCGCATCACCACTGACACAAACTTTTCCCCAAAAACCCGCAGCACCTGCATATTCAAACCGGCTTTATCAATGCACTTTTCAGCCAATGTCAAAAATTCCGCTTTCACGCCGGCATGAAGAACAATAAGCGAAGCCATCAACCGCTCACGCACAAACCGACGTGCCACATTGGACGGCCAGGCGCGCCCTAAAGCAGGCGGAAATGTCATAAATATCTTTTCCCCGCTCAATAGTTTTTCCAAAGGCATGGGATCACGCGCAAACACATCCAAATACGCATGATCTTTGGGGATCTCTGTGATCCTGGGGGTGATGACCACATAAGACATGTCTTTTTGCCGCATCAAATGCGTTAAGCCCTCAGTGTGAAATCCGCCTGTGATTAAAACCGCTGACGGATAATCCAATGCCTCGTTGCCATTGCCCTTCATTTTTTGATCAAGATTCTGCACAATAGCTTGATTGCGGGAAACCGCATATTCACAAAAATTTTCATACGGCTTTAATAAATCATTCAAAGACCCGTTCAAAGATCCAGGGCTTGCCAACCCTCTCTTTTGACACAAAGAACCAATCTCTTCAGGGATGTCCAAAACACACTTTTTGTCTTGCACAAAAATCCGCCAATCTCTTGGAGCCATTTCATGCGCTGTCAGCTTGGACAAAAGCCCCAAATCCCGGCTCAACTGAACCAAGCGCATCTGCTCCTGTGATTTCACCAATGAATCCTGAACCTCTTTTTCCAAGACCAATAGTTCTTCCAGAAGCGCGTCCCGGTCAATCTCATCAGCCACCAGCACGTAATCCACATACAGGCTCAATTGTTCAAACTTGGCAAGCGTCACGCTCTTTCTGCGGCATAAGCCTCTTAAAAATCCGTAATATTCCCCATACCCCACGCGCCCCATGCGATAACGCAGACTTTCATTCACCATTTCAGAAATTTCCTGCTCGGAGAGCTTTCTGGCGAGAACCTCCACCAGCCGCACACGCTCCTTTTCCACAACCTTGAAATCTAACTTTTCTTCCAAATCCAAAGCCTGCACAAGAAGATTGATATGAGGGGTTGGCGTGCTCTTCTTTTTCCCTTTCAAACGCGTGTTTGTCAGGTATTTGACATAGTGTCCCAATCCCTTTTCATGCTTCTCAAAAGCGCTCATGTGCGCATCAAATACTTTTAATTCTTTTGAAAAAATCGTTCTTTTTAAAACTTCTGCGCTCTGCTTTAATTCATTTAAAATTTCAAACACGCGCTCTTTTTCTTTTGTAGAATCCAAAAATGCCTGCACATTGCCTTCATATAAC
>JANQER010000399.1 GCA_028278255.1 Elusimicrobiota bacterium
ATTTATGCAGCTGGTTCACATCTGGTGCTAACAGCCAAAAATACTATTGGCACATTGGCCCAACCTGTGCACACACAGGTGAACAAGCTGACAGCGCACACCGGTTTGCACGGCCTGGGTGACATTGTGCTGCAGGAACAAGATAATTTGATCATTACAAAAGAAATTCATCCGTTTGCTTTTGAGGTCCAGGGTTTTCAAATCCCTGTGACATTGGAAACCCCGGATTGGATCATAGAAGACGCTGCCTGGATATTTGACGATGGAGACACGCCTTATGAATTGATCTCCAATGACCCGCAAGAGCCTGACAACTGGCTGCATGAAATCATAGACGGCCGTTTGTTTTACGGCGTGTCAGCCGGCGCTGGGTTGATTGATTTAACTTTGTTGGATCAAAATTCCAATCTGACCTTGGCCTCTGGTCTGATCATCACGCGCGCGCCTCATCAAAACATCACACTCACGGCTGATGACATTGATTTCCTAGCTGACAATAATCTGGATTCTGTGGTG
This sequence comes from Elusimicrobiota bacterium, assembly GCA_028278255.1. Classification (GTDB taxonomy): domain Bacteria; phylum Elusimicrobiota; class Elusimicrobia; order FEN-1173; family FEN-1173; genus JANQER01. Next base: position 517 of record JANQER010000399.1, read on the forward strand.
GATTGCGACACAGTGATCGGCACAGGCGATTTGTTCATCAGGGGCGTGTCCAATCCCTGGACCTATTATATAGGGACTGGCGCGGAAAATTATCTGGGCATTGAAATAGACAGGATGGCGTTGAATTTCTGCACCCGTGACGTCAGCGCGCTTAAAGACGGTTTTGCGCATATCTTTTTTGGCTGGCCTGATTATCTGGCCAATGATGCCATGACATTCGGCAATGCTGTTTTCCTGGATGAAACCTATTTTTATTCCCACGCCATGACTGTATGGGGGAAAGTCAGCGCCCGGGAAGGACGCGTGGATCACATGGGCGACTATTTGGAATTTAACGCGAATGTGCTTCACGTGAGACCCACCCATATGCACTCGCCCGGCAGTGCTTTGAACAGCGGGATCTCAGCTGTTGACACAAGAATCAATGCAAAAGATCAAGTGAACATTCAGGGATTTATTTGGACAGAGCAAGACACAGTGATTCATGCTGGCCTCAGCCAGAGCCTGTATTTTGACAGTGTGACCATGGGTATTTTTGGCGAAATCATCACAGAAACAGACAGCCGCGTGATTGAGATCCGGGCAGTGCGCGGTATTAAAGTATCTGGTTTAATTGAAGCCCAAGGTGATTATTCATTCATTGCTTTGACCTCGGACAGTGGACGGTTTTTGCAGGACACAGGCTGGATCAGGACTTTGGGTGATTGGCATGAGGCGGCAAGTCCCAGTGTGCTGATTTCAGCAGACAATGGCATTGAGATTGCCGGTCAGGTCCTGGGCGGCATGAAAGAAACACTCACCGGGTTTATCAAAATCGGGGACAATGCCGTGATTGAGCTGTTGTCAAACCATGGGATAAAAATCAGAGGATTTGTGGCCACCTCCTATGATGTGAACATGACCCCTGGAGATGATCAAGTGTTTGCTTTTCAGCGGGACAGGCATTCAGAGCCGGTGTACAAAAGCTTTATCCTCACAGCCACCGGCTTGATTTATTCGGTTGGCCCTGCCCGGGATATTGTGATCAATGCCGCGAATGATATTGTGGTCATGGGCCTGGTGTTTGCTGTGGGAGAAAACAGCAGTGTGGTTATTTCCTCTGAAGACCAGCTTTTGATTGGCGGCACTGTGATGGCTGACCATGATGTGACCATTACAACTGATGGTGATGACACTGGCGTGAGCTTTGAGCTTATGACACAGGGCATGATTTCCACAGTGGGTCAAAGGCATGACAATGGGTGGGATCATGTGTCCGTCACGGCAGAGAATGATGCCTTGATTCTTGGATATATTAATGCCAATGGGGATGAGGCAGCTGTGACCGTGGTCTCAAATGAAGAAATACAAGTGGGCAATGGCGTGATTATGTCCCGCATCCGCGCGGCCAAACGCATAGATTTTGTGGTCACCGGGTGCGACAGCCAAACCAATAACAGTGTGTGGGTGAGCCTCACAGGCACGCTGATCACCACAGACGCGCAAGGCGCCATCACCATAGCAGGTGATTTAACGGACAAAACTGTTCCTGTGGCCGGCAGTGTTCAGATTGACGGGCTTTTGCTCACAGAAGGGCCGCAATCCATTATTCAGGCGCGCGCGCACGCGGATTTTCTTTTGAATTCAGGCGCCAGACTTCAAACGCTTTTGCAGGACAGTTATGTGTCAGTGTACGGCGGCCAATGGGTGGGCATTTATGGAGATATCAATGCCGGTGTGGTGGCTTTGGACGGCCAAGTGTCTGTGACTGAACCTGTTCTTTATCAGAAGCGGATTGATCTGCTCAGGAAACAAGAGATTCTGCCTGAAGATGTGGTGTTTTCTGTGCGCTTGTTTGATGAAAATACTTTTGAGCCAGTCCTTTCTGCCGCAGTCACGGTTTTGGCAGATGACACCAACGCCGGTTTTGATGATCTCATCAGTGACATTCAAGCAGCCATTGACCAAACAAGTTTGTTAGACTGGCTCACAGTGAGCGCTGCTGACAATGAATTGGTGTTTGACAGCCCTGTGTTTTTTGAGATCACCGGCCTTGACCATGCCTGGCTTTTGGGCATGACCCCTGACAACGCTGTGGTCAGTGAGAATTTTATTCTATGCCGGCAAACGCCTGAAGACAAGACCTTTGGCACATTGTCAAAGGATGTGCTGCTTAAGGTGGTCAGGCTGGGCGTGCCTGACACAGTGGTGAGAATCCCTCATAACAGTGACCATGAGAGTTTGATGGATCTGTTACAGGACATTCAAAATGTTTTTGCGCCTTTGGGTATTCAAGTGGATTGCCAAGAAGACCGGTTCCTGTTCAGCAGCTTTGATATGTTTGTGATCAAAGGACTCATGAATGCGGATTTGCTGGGGTTTGACGGCGCGTCTGTGTCTTCACAGGACACAGAAAACTTAGAAAGGATTTTGCTGCCTGATGATATCCGTCATCATCATGGCACACTGTCGCATGATGTGACGCTGTTGATTCATTTAAACCAATCAGAATACCTCATTGTTTTATCAGCCCTTGACACACAAAACAATCTCACGCTTTTGGATTTGCTGGAAGATATTCAAAACGCGCTGGATACCCAAGGCTTGCCTGAATTAAAAGCGGGATTACAAGACGGCCGGCTTTTATTCATGAGCCAGGCGCCTTTTGAACTCACAGGCCTGCGAAATGCCGGGCTCATTGGTCTCACCAATAGCGCGCATGCCTCATCCCTGTTTGAACACATTGAGGAAATTGTTTTAGGTCATCCACAGGACGTGATATTTGATTTTGATGTGGTGTTGTCTTTTTCCAATAGCTTGGCTGAAGAAATTTTGGTTATTCCCGGCGCCGGCACGCTTGATAATAGTTCTTTGGATGATCTTTTACTCGATATTCAAGCCATGTTGGACAACAGCCGGCATTTCAGTGAATTAACAGCGGGTTTGTCTGATGAAGGCATTGTGATTCATCATGATCAGCCTTTTGCTGTCTGTTCCCTGTTGAATGGGGCTTTGCTGGGGATGGACAACAGTGTGCTCAGCTCATGGGAAGCCGGTCTCAACAGCCTGGCCTTTTCCCGGGACATTTCCTGGGAATACGCGCCATTGTCAGAAAAGGCGTTTGTGGACATTGATGGCGCGGGACAAAATGTGATCACTGAATCTGATTCTCTCGTGATTCGCGACAGGCTTATGGCTTTAAATATCCTAATGCCTGATTATCGTTTAGACCGCCGCATTGATTTGGACGCGCTGTCAGCAGACATTGTTTTTGCTGGCAACCCGTACAAAAAATACCAATTTTATTTTGAACCCGTCATGGATGTGCTGAAAAGATTAAAACAAGGCCATTTGTCTGATTCTGTGTCTTTGGAAATCATTTTATCAGGCGGGGATCCTGCCCTCATCACTTTAACACCTGAACAAACAGCCGATAACGTGACTTTGGAAGATTTGGTTAAAGATGTGCAGGACAGTGTCAATGAATTTTATACAAACAATGAGTTTCAGGTTCGGTTAAGCGGTCAGAGACTGGCGTTTGAAAGCGCACAGAATTTTGTGATCAAACCATTGGTGAATGGAGAGATCCTGGGGATTCAAGGGCCTGTTTTTGATAGCCATGCGGCGTCTCATGTGCAAGGGATTGATTTAGACGATGCCATGGATTTAGATGCTTTGGTGTTGAATGACACTATTGTTTTGTCTGTGACACAAGACAATCAAGTGAAGGAAGTGGTGGTGCCTGTGACGCCTGCTTTCATGGCTCAACCGGCAGAAGACATTCAAGCGGCCCTGCAGGCAGCTGGTTTGTCAGATATCAGTGTGTTGATTGAAAATAATTTTATGACGTTTGAAAGTAATCGTGTTTTTGGTGTATGGGGAATCAATAACGCGGGTCCGCTTGGCTTTTCTGTATACACTTTGCGGTCAGACACTTGTGCGGCCACAGCGCACGTGGCTTTTTCAGAGCCTTTGTTTTTGGTTGATGAGACTGTGGATGTGTCTGAGGACCTGCCTCTGGACATTGCTTTATTTGTGGTGTCTCATGGAGTGGAAGCTTCTGTGAGTGTCACCATCAATAGCCTGGAGGCGGCTGACTTGCTCTTGGCTGTGCAAACCGGCCTGAGTGACGCAGGTCTGGATATGCAGGCATGGATTCACAACAACCAATTGGTGCTGGCCGGGCCGCAGGCTTTTGATGTGTGGGATGTGCAGAGCCTGGGACTCTTTGGTTTGCCCTCCCAGGGACATGAATTCAGCCATTTGTCAGAGGTGTTTTATGTGATGCCTGAACGCCTGCCTGTTGAGGTGACATTGGATTTGACTTTTGAAGGATATGACGCGCCTGTGACAGTGGAAGTCTCTTGTGATACGGCCATTAACACCCAGAACAACATCAGTCTTGACGATTTGGCGCGGGATCTTTTCATGGCCTTTGAAAACGCTGTCAAAGGGCTTATGGAAGACAATGTCCATGACTATGCATTGACTGAATATTTGAAAGCCTTGTTAGAAAACACAACCATTTTGTATGAATACCGCCGCATTGTTTTTGTCAGTCCCCATGGTTTTGTTTTGGCTGACAACCAGAATGGTTATTTGCTGGGATTAAAAGACAATGCCTCTGTGAACAGTATCACGCAAAGAGCAGCGCGCTGGTTTATGAATGACAAAGCCTTTTTGCCGGAGGGACAGGAACCTGTTGTCATAGAATTCCAGGTGCAGGGTATTGATTTGTCCATTGTGTATGAGGATGATGAGGCGGCATTGGTGCAGGCTGTTTCTCAGGCATTGCAAGATGCAGGCCTGACTGATATAGGTGTGGATTTGGATGAAAACAACCGGCGTTTGGTTCTTTGGAACAGAGTCACAGGCCGGCTTGTTCAAGTGACGCCGGGTGTGAATGCCGGGCTATTGGGCTGGGTGGATGGCTGGCGCTCTTCTGTGGAAGTGACCAGTGACGGACGGATTGATGTGATTGGCACCATTAGTGCCAGTGAAGCGGCTGTGCTGAATGCTGAGGCGCAGGCTGGGTCTGATTCTTTTCATAAGAGCATTATGATGGGCGGACAAATCACTGTTTATGGAGAAGAGATTGAAACAGTGATTTATGGTATTCATGACGTGGAAATATACGGGAATGTGTACGTGCTGGGCGCTGGATCAGATCTGAGAGTGGAGTCAGAGCGCGCTGTATTGATTGATGGGTGGCTGCATGTGGATGATCAAATAAAGGTGATCGGCCGTGAGGCTGTTGTGTATCAAACCACGGCCAGAAATCCCATTGATTTTTCACAAGATATTTTCAGCCAGGATATTATTTTTGAGGTCACGTATAACAACAGCCTGCCCATTCAAGTGATATGCGATGGGGTGATAGGGCCTGAGGTATTTCAGGCCATCAGCGGCGTGTCATTGGCAGACGCACAAGCCCTTTATCAACAACTGCAAGCCGGCGGTGTTATCACTCTTGAGGGCAAAGTCAATCATGAGATTGATTTGTATCAGGAATCATTGGACTTAGGCATTGCCGGAAAATTCAGCGCTTACAGGCATCAAATCATTAAAACCTTGAGACTCACCTCTTATGTGCAAAGAGCCATTGCCGCAGCTTTGGTGCAGAATGGATTGGATCAGGCAGAGATTCATGTGTCTTTGAACAGGAACAATGCCCTGGTGTTTCAAAGCCATGAGGAATTTTCCATCACAGGCCTTGTGAATTCCCAGGCTTTGGGCCTGTCAGAATCCAATGCCGGTCATGAACAAACCGTGTATACAGTCACCGCGCCTCATGCGGTCTCAAAAACTGATGGGGTATTGCCCGGGGATGTGACATTTGTGGCGTCATTTCAAGTCAATGGCCAAACAGAATCCCGGGTGGTGACTGTGCGGGCAGAAGCCGCATGGGACAATGTGACCATGGATCACTTGGCCGGCGATGTGCAGGAAGCTGTGAATAAAGTGTTTGAGGGTCTGGGACTGTTTATGCAGGTGGTTCATAGAGATCATTATCTGCGCTTTTCCAGCACGCATGAGTTTTCTGTTTATGGCATGGCTTCCGCTGAACTTTTGGGTCTCGCGCCGGGCGTCACAGCTGCAGGGGACGCATGGTATGAATGTTCAGGGCTTGATGATGCGGCTTTGGTCAATGGCAATCTGCCCGGGGCTGTGATCACCCTGCATGTGTACCCCGGCTTGTCGGACGACACAGCCATTCCTGTGACCATCACCGCCTTGGACAACCAGTCTCTTTTTGATTTGGTGATTGATATACAAAATGCGTTTCTGGCCGCGGGCATTGATGATATTTTTGTGGGATTAAACGGCGCCAGGCTGGTGTTTTCCAGTGGGCATGGTTTTAGAATCATGGGTGTGCGGCAGCCGGGCGATGGATTTGATTTTTCAAGTTTGATTGGTTTCCCGGCTTTTGAATGGGTGACCTCGGAACTGAGAGAGATGAACACAGTGCGCACTGCAGAGACGGGCGCTTTGGATTTAGGACAAGACGTGATCTTTGGCCTGACTATTGATAAGGATGATCAGATGATAATGCCGGGCTGTGTGTTTGTTGATGGCTTGTCATCAGCGGCAGCAGAATCTTGGCCCGGGGTTTTTCAACAGGCCTTGAGAAAGGCGGGTTTTGTGAGTGATGTGGAAGGAGAAAAGAGTGATTTGATCGAAGTATGGGCCTCTGGTAACAGCCTGGTGTTTGTGAGTGATTATGATTTTGTGTTAACAGCCGTTGAGAATGCTGAATTTTTTAATTTGGGTCATGCGGCTTTAACAGCTGAGTCTCAGGCCGTGTCTTGTTTGTCAGCCACAGGATTCATCACTGATAAGGACCCGTCTTTGTCCGATGAAATATCAGAAGGGGAAATCATTGAGCTCAAAGTCACGCACATCCAAGATCATCAAATCATTAATACCGTCATGCTTCTCAGCCCTGTGGATTTTCAAAACAACACACAGATATGGGATTTGGCTGTGAGCTTGCAGCAGGCTCTGAGGCAGGCAGGATTGACGATTGAGGTAACTGTGCGGCAAGGGAAACTCGCGCTGTATGATTCTGTTCCTTTTAGTATGACCGGCGTGCAAAACGGCTCATTGTTGGGTTTCACGCAAGACAAACTCATGGGCCTGAAACAAAGCAACAGTGTGGTGGTGACTGAAACCGCTCAGATCATCAGCCGCAGCGGATACATTGATAGAACAGAGTATCAGATTGATATATCGGGAGAAAATCGCGTGGAGATTCGCGGCAGTGTCATGGCTGTGGAAGGTGAGGGCGCTGATATTCGCGTGCAATCCAATGACCGGGTGACCGTGACCGGCGCCATTGAGGCGGCTGAACATGTGCATGTGCAAGGCAGGGGTGATGAATCAGACCTTGGCGTGGTGATTGGATCAACCGGCGGATTAACCACAAATGCCGTGAATGGTGAAATCAGAATCACTGCCCTGGATGATATTGTGGTCATGGGCTGGCTTTATGCGGAAAAATTAGGCGGTCATGTGTTTATTGAATCCCGGGAACAAGTGAGTATCGGCGGCGTGTCTGCCAACGGGTCAGTGGGCGGCCATTTGAGGGTGTCCCGCAGAATTGACTTGATCGGCGGGGCAGATGACACCAATGACAGCATCTATATTTATGGAGCCAGTGAAGTGGCCACCGCTGAATTGGACAGCCATATTCGGATTCAGGCTGAAAACAATGCCAGAATTTTGGGCATGCTTTTGGCCGGCGGGACATTTGAACGTGTGTATAATGATCACTATCAGGTTATTGGCCGGGATGTGATTGTGTTTGATGATTTGGCGTCCACGATTTATGTGGGGTCCAACGGGCAGATTCGTGTGGGCATGGACATAGTGGCCGGGTCCCGCATTGACCTGATCGGCGGTTATGACCAGCGGTCAGGCAAAGGCGTTTTGGTGTACGGATCAGCGCATGTGAAAGTGACAAACGACAATGCTGTTGTTTATATTGAAAGCGCCGGCCAGGTGGATATTTTGGGATCACCTCATCATCGTGAGATTGAACCCGAGGATTGGCCTGAACATGTGAAGGGCGTGCTGTCTGATGTGGTGAGTTTTGATTTAACAGTTGATTTGGGTGTGCAAGGTATTCTTACCTATCTAATCACCATTAACAACGCTGCGTACCCCACCCAAGACAACCGCAGCATAGCAGGATTGGTCAATGACATCCAAAGCGCGATTAATGATTGTGAAGGTCTTGTGCTGGAAGATGGCCGGCCTGTGGTGGAAATGGAATTGCGGAACGGCAAAATACTGTTTACCAGCAGCGGGTATGAGTTCAGTGTCACAGGCGTTATGAATCCTGATTTGTTGGGCTTGACTGAAGACACATTAACAGCGGTGAAGCCTCTTCCGAATTTATCAGCCGTGACACCAGGATCTCAAGTGAGCGTGGATGCCACAAAAGATTCTTCTGTCAGACAGGAATTGGACATTTTAACAGGCATGTTTGACCGTCAGGGCGTGTTGTCTCAAGATGTTGTTATGATGGTGTCTTTGATCACAGACCACGGCGTGAGGGAAAGCCCGGTGGAAATCACGGCTGCGGCTTGCGAAGATAACAAATCTTTGTGGGATTTGGCGGCTGATGTGCAAGAGGCTTTGTTGTTGGCCGGTTTTAATGACATCCGGGTTATTTTACAAGACGGCTGTGTGATATTGAACAGCGCTTTTGCGTTCACAGTGAATGAAGTGGCGTCTCAAGAATGTGTGGGCGGCGCTTTGTATGTGGGCGGTTATATTAAATCCTATCAAGCCATGTCTTTGCTCAGCGGCTTGGGCGCCAAAGTATTGATTGATTATCCGGCTGTTCTTGAAACAGTGAATGATTCCATTGACATTTATCCCGGGAAAAACGGCGTGATCAAAGGCGATTTGATTGCCGGCGGCCAAGGGTCTGATGTGCGGATAGCCGCTGAAGATTCTTTGACTGTTATTGGCTCCATTTCAGCGGCTGATGACATTGATTTGCGCGCCGGTTCTTCTGCGTCTCCCAGTCCAGTGAGCCTGATGATAGAGAACACTGGCTTTTTACGCGCAGGTTTGCATGAGATGAATCCGGGGAATATCACTGTTATCGGTTATTATGATGTGATTTTGGATAATGTGGTTTTGCTCACAGATCCTTTGTCGGTTCTGCGCATTGAATCACAGCAAGGCGTTTTTATCCTGGGCAAACAGCCTGAAGACAGTCATGTGCCAATCGCTGATTTTGGGCGCATTGACACTGAAGGCTATATCCATATCACCGGCCGTCACGCTGACATCAGAGGCGTGATTGAAAGCCGGTTTGACACCAATGGCCATGCCATTGATGTGAATGTGACAGGCCATGCCATGATCACAGGCAGTGTCACCGCGGCCGGCACAGTGAATGTGCAGGCACAGGGAAATGTGTTGATCATCGGCGTGCTTGAAGCCGGCATCAAAAGAGCGGCTGGTGTGGGCGCCCTTTCCCCTGACAAAGATTTGATGATTCAGGCAGGCCAATATCTTCAGATTGGTCAGGTGATGGAAACAATGCGCGAAGGCGTGTGGATTAAAATTCAGACAGGCGCCACGCTTTTGTGCACCGGGCAAATAAGCCTACAGGCAGGCGCAGATCTGGATTTCCGGGCCGCGGATTTTAGATCTTTAATCCCCAATGGATTGATTTCAATGAGTATTCAGTCACAGGGAACAGTGACAATGCTGGGAGAATGCCTGGTGTCTTCCATGAGCATTCATGCTCATGAGACTTTGTATGTGGGCGGCTGGGGTTATGATGATGAGGGGAACGAAGGTCTTCAGCCGTGCCATATAGAGGCCCGGGATTTTGTGGGGGCTTCTGCGCAGAACATAGTGATTGAAAATGGGTCTTGGCTGGAAGTGATTGGCCCGGACGCACCGGATCAGGATGAAATTCGATTAATGGCTGAAGACACAATAAGTGTTTTTGGTTCGGTTTATGCCAATACGCCGGGCGCTGATATTCTGATCCGGGCCAATGGCCGTTTGGTGATCAATAATTTCGTTCAGGCATCTGATCAAATGGTTTTAAGCGGCGGGCCGGATGCAACTGTGATGAAGGACAATACAGCCATGGTTTTGTCCGGCGTGGACATAAAAACCCAAGCTTACTTGGATACACAAGAAAACGGTGATCTGTACATCACAGGCGCCGGCTCTGTGGCCATTGATGGATTTTTAGGCATGCAAAACTTAATTCAAGATATCACTATAACAGCTTTGGGAGATGTGTTTGTCACCGGCCGTGTGCTGGCCAACGGCCTGGTGAATATGCAGGCCAATGGATTCATGATCACAGAAAGATCAGAAGATCAAAACGCGGAAGTGTTGGCGTCCTTTGTGGCAATCCACACAACAAGCGATGTGTTTGTGGGCAATCACCCTGTTTTCCCTGGACAAGGATTGATCCAAGCGCCTGCAGGCATAGAGATTCAGTCCGGCGGAAATGTGTCAGTGGCCGGCGAACTGTCTGCTATTCATGAAACCGCCGGGATTCAAATCACGGCACAAGGCGATGTGCAGGTGTCCGGCCTTGTGACGGCCGGACAAACCATTGCGGTGAATGCCATGAATATTTTTGTGGCTTATGCAGGCCAATTGATTGTGCGTACAGAAGGGGACAACAGCGCAGACCATCTGGCATTAAAGGCTGCCCGGGATGTGGAAATTGTGCAAACCCCTGACGCCCGGCAAAGACTTTTTGCAGATTATTATGTGGTGCCTGTCACGCAGTATGTCAGTGTGCCGGTGGGCATTGAATATTATATTGATCCTGAAAATCCTGTGATCATTGAAACCGTGACCTATTACTATGAAACCACTTACATGAAGGAAGTGGACTGGGAGCCTTTGCTTGTGGGCGGCTGGTATTACACAGTGGAAGTGGATGTGAATCAGACCGGGTGGGTTCACAAAGAAACCCTTCAAGTGTTTCCCATCGGCCATGACGGCCGGCCGGATGTGCTGCCATCCACGCAAGACACGTACGGCGCTGATTATGAAACGCCTGAAAAACCCGGGGCTTCCACGCTTTTCAGAAGATTGTATGAGGTCACGTATAAACCAGGCACAGGACAGATTCATGCCATGATCTACGGCAAAGACAGAATCCTGGTGCAGGATTCTGATGCCTTGCAAGGGCTTATGCGGCAAGGCATTATTGATGAGTCTTTGCCGTCTGAATATTTAGGTGAAGGCTATGTGTACATCACCAAGTCAGATTATCTGTATTTGGTGCGCGAGGGCCTGGCCAATACCATTCAACTGCGCGCCATGGAATATGTGCCATTATGGCATTATGCGGCTGACACGGAAATCATTCATTGTGAATATTTTATGGGAGAAATCTATGACGCGTTGTGGGAGCCGGGCAAGAAAATGCCGGACTATTATCTGAGGATTCCTGAAGGCGCTGCCGAGGAGATCAAAAAAGCCGTTTCTTTGCCGGCGGATGAATTGACTTATGAAGATGTGGGTGATACGTGGATAGAAGCGGATGTGCAGATACATCAAATCGGCTGGTGGTGGAGCGGCTGGAAAGACGGCAGCACGCGGGATCAATATATCAGCGAGTGTATTGAAGACGGTTTTACATGGAACAATGCCTGGAACATCGCCGGCAAAACATTTGAACAGCTGAGAATCAAAGATTTTGCGGATACGCGTGTATACGTGAATAACGGGCCTGCCTGGTCTTACAATCCCTTGTTCCAATTGGGCGTGCAAAAACCCGGCCCCGGCTGGGTGCCTTGGTATGTGATGGAATATATGAAAGGCTCAGGCGTTCGTTATGTGCAGATTTTTGGAGAGGAGAATACATATTTTCTGGGGAACTACCGTGATTTGCTCGGCGAACATTGGGAGGCAGACGGCATTTATCCCGGTTATGAAGACGCACAGGACAGCTTGCTGCCTATTGGTCACGAGGTCATGCACAGTGACGGCACGCTCAGTGTGATCAAGCAATATGAGATAGTTCCTTATTATCAGAATGAGCAATTGTGGTCATTGCGCGTGGAATGGGATTATTATAGGGCTGAGGGGAGTGTTCTGGGATCCTATTGGAAAGATTATGGGGTTTTTGAGAGACGTCAGGAGGCTGTGGGTTTTCTCGAGAGCCTTCCTGAGCAAGAGCAGGAGGACATTTCTTCTCAAGTGCTGGATGTTTTAGTGGCAGTGGAGGAAATTGAAGAATGGTCAGCAGAAGTCATATGGGGATACTATTTGGATGATGGCACCTATTTCTGGGGAAATGGTGAAAATTTTGGGAATGACTTTAGCAGCGCTGAAGAGGCTGAACAAGTCTTGCCTGCTCAGGGGACAGAAATTCCTTACACTATTATAAGACGCGTGGAAGAGCATGTGGTGGAGCCGGTGCCAGGTGTTGAAAATTGGTCGGCCAAAGTGCTTTGGGATTATTATGCAGAAGACGGCGCCTATTTGGGCAGCTGGTGGGAAGTGCTTGACGGCGAGTATGCCACTGAGGAAGAAGCGTACGCGGCTTTGGAGGCTGTGTTGCCTGCCCCTGGGACGGAGATTGCGCATGTGAGCCTGAGTGTTGTGTCCGCGCATCAGGTAGAGTTCGCCGGGGCCTTTGAGAAATGGTCTGCCAAAGCGCTTTGGGATTATTATCATGAAGACGGAGACTATCTGTTCCGTCTGTGGCAGACTTATGGAGCAGAATTTCCGGATGAACCCGCAGCTTTGGCTGCTTTGCCTGCGGTTGGCTCGGAAATAGAATATACGGCTCAAGGGGTTGTGCAAGAACATCTGGTGAGTTTTGACGGGGAATTCTGGTCGGCGCAGGCCCTGTGGGACTATTACAATTTAGAAAGTGAATGGATGGGATCAGCTGTCAGAGATTACGGTGTGTTTGACACTGAAGAAGAGGCTTATCAAGCGCTGCCGGCGCTTGGAACCAGCGAGGATTACACAGGACTTCAAAAAGTAAAAGATCGTCAGGCGGACCTGGTTGATGCCTG
>JANQER010000409.1 GCA_028278255.1 Elusimicrobiota bacterium
AAATGGGTTTGGGCAATTGCAAATAACCCAGTGTAAAACGCGCTGTTTTGGAAATGGTGATAAAAAGAAGTTTGATCTTTACTTTGACAGTCAAGACAACAGGTTGTCTGCCAGCACCTTCCACTTCCACGCTGGCACCCAAGCTGATTCCGCCAAAAGTCAGGCCAAACACTTCTGCTCTCACATAAGCGCTTAAGGACAGCCTGAACAAATAATCCGGATTGCCTGTGATGTCTGCTCTGTTAATAGATGTGATTTCAAAACGGAACCCGCCTTTGACACAAAAACCATTGGGCCCGATCTGAATATGCCCTTCTAACACCACACTGAAGTTGCCGCGGGAATCCAAGAACCCTGTCCCTGACATATTAAAAATACCAAAAAAGCTAATGCCTGCGGCAAAATCAAACCGCCATTCTCCGCGGCCATATTCCACGCCGCCAATGGTTCTTTCACCCACACTGATGGAAAAGCTGGCATTGAATTTCAAAATTTTCAGGATTTCAACTTTTCCTGACAAAGCCAGATAAAAGGAATGCGCGCCCACACCCATGTGGCTGGACCCTGTGGTGTTAATGGCCAAAACACCATTGGCTTCAATGTCAAACACATCCATGTGAGCTTCCACGTATACATCCAGCTTCAGCACAATACCATCAGAATACACCCCGGCGCCGCCGTGCGCGCCAAATGCCAAGCCAAACAGATAAAAATCCAGACCAAACTGCATTTCCACGCCAAGAGTGGTGATGCTGATGTCTACATAACCAGAGCCTTTGGCAAATCCCAGGAACTCAATGCTTCCAAATATATAAATGCGAAAACCAGGCTGCACCACATGGGATGTTTCAGGCACTGGCTTGGCCTGGCCGGTTGTGTTGATTTCCAAATTGGCAGTGGCTTCAAATTTTAATCCCACATTTCCGCCAAAACCCAGATTCACATCCAAACTGATTTTGGCCACAAGCCCGTCGCCGCCAATATACAAGTATCCCACAATTTCCAGATCTGCAAATGGATCCAGTTTGAGCACACCCAATGCCAAAATTTCTAGTTTTTCAGGACTGATGGTAAAAGAGAATAAACCTTCAATGATCAGCACATCTGCCACATTCAAATTGCCGGACAACTTTAGCTTTAACCCTGTGGGGATGGTCACTGCTTCAATCAACAACTCATCAGTGACTGGATCGCGTTTGAGCTTGCCAGTGGTTTCATCAATGCTAAAGGTATATGCCGTAAAATCTTCCGTGTAAGTATTGAATTCCAGGACAAATTCACCATTCACACTCACCCCTGGAATAATGCCATTGCTGGCCAAAACCAATTGCACACGCCCCACCACACCGGGATCAGTGGTGGCAAACACTTCAAAATAAATGGTGCCTGACAGCACTCCCAAGAAGGAAATCTCTGTGCTCACTGCGCCGCTGACTGTAAAATTGGCGCCTGATCCATTGGCTGAAGCCACTATACCAATGAAACCTGTCAGCTTAATCACATCAAACAAATTGATTTCAGCAGCTATCACTGCTTTGATGTACACAGCAGCTTCACCGCCCGGATCTTCAGATCCGTCATCCAAAGGCGCTGCTTTATAAATGGTGATGCGCGTGGGCGCGCCAGGTTCTAACAACGGAATAAAGGAATTCGGAATATCAAACACCTGGTCTTCCATGGTGGTGTTAAAAGCCACAAACACTTCGCCTTCTATTTTAAAGCTGGGCACATCCGGCATATCTCCCATGATATCCACACCAGCGCCGATTTCAAACATACCAGCCACACCCGGGGTGCCGCCGCCCAAGCCTGTGACCACCACCAAAAGCCCTGTGGCTTTGGCATAAGTGATGCCCAGGAAGGACAGCTCTGCCATGGCAAAAATCTCAAAACGTTCAGCGCTGATCTTGAGGTAAAACCCGCCATACAGATTGAAAAGAGGCTCATCAAATCCATCCGGCTGAATGCGCAAGCCGCCGGCTATTTCAACGGAAAAGCTGAGCGGCGCCAATTCAAATGTCTGGGATTCTCCGCGGATATTGAGGATGTCTTGTCCCTGCTCGTTTTTCTCTTTATGGATAAAGTATTGTTCTGAGCCGGAATTGACCCGCCATTTGCTGTTCTTTTCAATGGATGTCACAGTGGGATCAACAAGCTCAATATTATTGGCAGCAAAATGCGCGATCCAGTCAGCTGACAAGGCTTCAGTGACCATGACTCCGCCAGGCAATTGGCTGGCATAGGTCACATCTGTGAGCGTGAAAATACTGTCGCCGGGAATGCCTTCGAGCGTAATGGTTTCTGTTTTCACTGTATTGCTGAGATTGATCTGCAGGACAGACACGCCATAGAGATACACGCCGTATTGTTCCAGAATATCAAAGTTGGTTTGGAATTTGAGCACACCCCAGAACTGAGGAGCTTCTGTCCAGGCCTTGCTGTTGTCCAGCACAAACCGGCCGGCTGCTGAGGCTATGTTGCCGATCTTGTATAGTCTAACTGTGCCGGACATGTCCAATGTGAATATGCTGCGCGCATAATCAATTTCCAAACACACACGGCCGCGGATTTCCAAGAGCGGCTCATCCAAAAAGCCCAAGGCATTGAGTTCTATTCCGCCGGACAATTCAATAAAAAACACCCGATTGGTTTCGGTGATGGTGACCGGCTCCAAGAGGCCGAACACTTCCTGCTCAGCCACACCTGTGTTGCCGGCTTTGTCCGCCCATGAGCCTTCCACGAAATCCACAGTGACCATGCCGGCCACAAAATGATTTTTCAAATAATAACGGAATGTATTGGTTTCAGGATCAATGAGCTCAGGCGCGCGGGTGTCGTCTAATTCAGCTGTGCCTTTGCCTGAGCCGCCCAGAATAATTTCATCACCGTCAATGGTGTCCAGATCCAGTTCTGTATTGCCAATGGTGTGGAAACGCACATCAATGTATTTTTCAATCACCAGTGTGGTGACAGCTGTGCCCTGGTCTCCTTCGCGGTCAGCCCAGGACCCATCCACCACTTCCACATTCACATTGCCTGTGCCCATACCGCCTATAATATAGTAACGATATGTGTTTGTGTCCCGGTCCAAAAGCACTGGCAAGCGGTCAGTGTCTATTTGTGCTGACCCCACGCCAGGTCCAGTGAGAATAATTTCATCCCCGTCAATGGTGGTGATGTTCAGTTCTCTGTCATTAATGGTGGTGAACTGCACATCCACGTAAGCTCTGTTGTTCACCTCTCCCACGCTCATGCCGCTGCCATTCACTGGATCCACCAGATCAGCTGTGAGCTCTGCCAAAACAAAGCTTTCCAGTTCCTCTAAATTGCTCGCCACATTGTCTTCCCATTCACCTTCTAAAAATAGAACATTCACAGTGCCTGGCACAAAACTGCCCAAGAGATAATAACGATAAGCCATGCTGTTTTCTAATTTGGTAGGACCTTCATTCGGATCCAGCATAATAGTGCCTAAGCCGGAACCGCTTAATTCAAATTCAGGAGCTGCGTCTGTGATGGAGTCTGCGTCCAGTTGACTGCCTTGGGAAGCACGGAAGGTAATGTCTATATAGGTTTTGTTCACAGGGTCAGAGGCATTGGAGAAGAGCAGGTTTGTTCCTGTCAAATCACTGATATGCGGGACATTGGATTCATCAAGAGCGGTCCAAGCGCCTTGAATAAAGGTCACTTCCACATCGCCTGTGACAAATGCCCCAAAAACCCAGTAACGGAATGTGTTGGTGTCTGCATTGATCAGCAGCGGGGCTTGGTTGTCATCCAAAACCGCTGTGCCCAGACCTGAACCGCCCAATACAAATTCAGGTTCCAGATCCGTGACAGAGCTCAGGTCCAATGTGAACCCGTCCGGCACATAGAGCGCCACATCAATATAATTCCGGCTGTTGAGAGCAGACGCGCCATAATCCGTGCCAGACTGCGGATCAGTGACATCTGCTGTGGCGCCCTGCACAGTGAATGTTTCCACTTCATCAATACTATAGATAAATGTGTTGTCATCATCATCAGCGGCATTGTCTCTCCAAGCGCCGCCATCAAAATGAATTTCCACCAGACCGGTTTCAAAAGTGCCTGTGAAGAAATAACGATAAGTGCTTATGGTGCCATCCACCAATTCAGGCGCCATGTCCTGAATCAAAGCCGCACTGCCTGAATGCACCAGTGTGAACTCAGGCGCTAAATCAGTGATTGACCCAGCATCCAAAAGACTGCCTTGTGTGGCGTGAAATGTCACTTCAATATAATGTCGGCTGTCTGTCTCACTTATCACACGTGTGTTCAGATCATTGATATCAATATGCCCCTGATTCTGCGGGCTGGCCAAATCAGCTGAAGGGCCTTCAATGCGGAATGTTTCTGTGCTGGGCAAACCAAGCGTGCCGCTCACATCAGACCATTTGTCTGTCATTTGCACTTCCACCACTGCTGGCTGTGAAAAATCACCTGATGTCAATGTGTAACGGAAACGCATGATACCCATTTCAGCCAAACGCGCGTAAAACTCTGCATCTGTTTCCAAAACCATGTTGCCGTCTTTCTCAATCATTTGTTTTTCAATCACTTCTGTCACATAAAATCCATTGTCATCAAAATAGGAATAAATGGGAACAGGCACTGGATTGAGTGTGGCTGCCACTCCGCCAATGGTCAGGCTGAGTTCATGGTCATTGTCAAAAATAGAGGTGTAATTCAAAACATTACCGGGTGATGACTGAAACACCACATCAATGGTGTTCACACTGCTCAACACTGTGACATCTGTGGACGGGCCGTTAAAAGGTCCGGCCACCACTGCTTTGGGCGCCACCACTTTGAAAGTTTGTGTGCCGGCCACATTGGCAGCTGCATCATCTTCCCAAGTGTTGGGCACATAATTCACCACCACCAAACCTTCAGCAAAACTGCCGGTCAGGTAATACCGAAACACATTTGTGCCTGGAATCTGCGTGGGAATCATGTCCAAAAGATCTGCACTGCCCTTGCCTTCGCCTGAAAGTTCAAATTCATCACCGGAAATAGTGGACACATCCAAAACATGGTCAGTGGACGGCTTAAAAGCAATGTCAATATACCTGGTATTCACTGTGTTCCAATCCAGCACAGTCACTGCGCCGGCTGTGTTCAGAACTTCATCACCAGTGGCGTCATTAATGGCATACCATTTGTCTGCAATAAACACAGCGCTCACATCACTGGAGGCAATCGCGCCAGTGACCCAGTAACGGAATGTGTTGGTGGCTTCATCAATCAAAATCGGGGCTTGGGTTTTGTCCAGTTTTAATGTGCCCACACCTGCGCCTGCAAATGCAAACTCCGCATCCAGATCCAGCACAGAACCTGCATCCAGAGTGGTGCCAGGAGCTGCTGTGTATTGCACATCAATATAACCGCGGTTGTTGAGCACGCCAATGCCCGCATTGTCACCATCTAAAGGACCTGCTAAATCTGCCGTTGGCACCACTGTGGGGTTTTCAGGCATTCTAATGATCACTTCTTTGCCTTCTGAATTTCTAAAACCTGTTTTGAGCCGGCCATAAATAGTGAGCAGTTCCACTTGATCTGGGATATCTGCCAGGAACAGCACAGTGACTTCTCCGGATGTGACTTTGGACAGGTTGGCATACAATTTAGCACTGATACTCAGATTATCAGCAGCAAAATTCAGTTTGCCCATGATCAGAAATTTGCCGTCAGTGCTAAACTTGACCATGACTTGTCCATTAAAAGTCTGCATAGAGGTATAGAGGCTGAAAATTTTGGCGCTGCCTGTGATGGTCATAGGCGAAGTAAAAGCTGCCAAAAACCCGCCCATCCCAGGATTGGCTTGAATGGCTTGATACTGCTTGACCACTTGTTGTTTGACTTCCACCAACCATGTATCAGCAGTTGTTTCTGTTGGCAACCCAAAGGCAGGTCCGCGTAATTCAAAAGGATCATCAATATCCGGCAAAGACTGGAAGAATTCCACGCCTGCTGCAAAATCATTAAAAGCCAAACCAATCTGCGGCACAATCACCACACCGCCAGGAATCTTGGCATTGAGAAACACCCCCAAAGGACCAAGTTCAGACAAAGCAAACCGTATGGTGAGCCCTATGCCGGCAAACTCAAATCCGCCTTTTATGCCTAAGAAGAAAATGCGGTCTGCCACATCTGTGGTGGTGTCAATGGGATCAATCATATTGCCGGCGCCATCCACTTTCATAATGCCGCCAATCAATTGCGCATCCAACTTGCCGCCAAACAAATCCCCTTTAACACCAACGCCTATAGAGGCAATGTCCACAATAGGGAATTTGCCTTGTTTTAATAAACCAATGTCTATCTTCAGGCCTTCAATGGCGCCTGAAAATTCCATGCCTTGCATGCCTTGAATGCCTGTGACACTGGCTGACAAGATCAAAACAAAATCTGTTGGATCTTCTTCAATATTCCGCCATTGAATACCGATTTGACTTATCTTAACTGGCAGAAAATCAGGAATACCTAATCCGCCGCCAGTGGCTGAACCCACCCCCAGGAACACGCCAAACCCCGGATATGCTTTAAATGATCCATCACCCAAAAAGCCAAAATGCCGGCCTTCACCAGAAATCAACATAGACCCGATTTTGACTTCAGCACCAATAGCGCCAAACCGCACCATGGCTTCATCAGCTGTTGCATCTGTGTTCAGAATAAAATCTTGGCCTGTCAAAGTCAGGAAACTGCCCATCTGGACTTTAAAAGTGTCTACATCAAATTCCAGGCCTTTGACTTTATTGCTTTCGAATTTCAGTGTGACTTTCAGGGCTTCTGTGTCCACATCTGTGGCCCTGTCTGTGATAATGGCATTCACAGGCATGGTGGGAAAGAATTTGGCCCCGCCCGATGCAATAAAGATATTGCCGCTGAACACCACAGCTTCACCGTACGTGATGCCGAAGTTTTCCACACCAAACCGAATGTCATCAAATTCCAGGATATTGCCCAGCTTAATGGCGGCTTCCCCGGAATTGTTGGTGAGCTGCCCAGTGGCGCCGTTCACTGTGGCGCCATAAGCCAGTAAAGCGCGTCCCAAATGAAATCCGTCTGAGCGCACCACCAGGCCCGGAATGGTTTCATCATCCCCTGTGCCTGGCGTGCCTTTGTCATCCACAAAAGGTTCAATCAATCCGCTGACCTGGAACCTGTCAAAATTAATACTGGCTTTGGTGATGGTGACCAGTTCCTGAGATTCGCCGTTGTGTTTTTCCGGGTCATAATTTGGATCATAGGTGATGGCAATGCCTTCGGCATTCACGCGCACCACATTGGGCACATTGATTTCCAATGTATTCACAAACACGCCGAATTTGCCGGAAGCGCCAAAAGCGCCGCCGATATCACCGCTCATAAGCGCCATCACATCCACTTCCACGTCAAATGTGCCTAAAATGCCTGTCAGTTCTGCTGTGACGCCGGATTGGGTTTGTCCGCTGTTTTGTTGCTGCTGGCCGGCTGCGCCTTGACCGCCGCCAAAAAGCAGAGCGGCCTTGTCCACGCCAATGGCCACTGTGAGCACCAATTGGCCTGCATCAAAACCCACATCAGCCAAGCCGATGGAAGGACCTATTAATTTTAACGGCCCAAGAGGAATTTCAGTGGTGGTGGCTGTGGTGCCGGCGGCATCGCTTTGAATGGTAAAGGTTTCTTCTGTTTTGGCATTTGGGGTGCCGTCCAAAAGCTGCCATTCCCCGGCTTTAAATGTGACTTTGACTTCGCCGTTGGTGAACAAATCAATCTGGTTGCTGGGATTTTTGTCAATGATGCGGAAACGGAATGTGTCATCTGAAATTTTGTACACTGTGTCAGAGATAGCCGCATCACCCACGCCTGTGCCTGTGAATTCAAAATCTCCGAATCCTATGGTGTCTTCATTGATAACGCCGGCGCCTGTGGCTGTGTAAGTCACATCAATAAACCTGCGGGCCAGCATGGATTTCAGATCCACTTGCGCGCCGTTGGTGGGATTGGCCAGTTTGGCCGTGGGTTTGAGCGAAGGCAAAGAACCACCGGCTGGTGTGGCCAGGATGAACTGCTGGGTTTTGGCCAGGTTGTTCACGCCGTTCATATCTGCATAGCTTTGCGGCAGGAACTGTATCTGCACTGTGCCGTCAGGCAAGGTGCCGGTAAAATCATATTGAAAAGTATTGGTGCCCGTTTTGCGGGCCCGGCCGTTAAAGGTAACGCCAGCCGGGGTTGTCCCATTCACCATGACCAGAAATTCAGCTGAATCATCCGTGATGGTGGCGTCATTGATGCCCACGCCATTCAAATCTTTATATATCACTTCGATATAACCTTTGCTGTTGATTTCCTGAGCATTAAAAACACCTGTGTTGTAAGGCATGAGCAGATCCACTGTGGGCGGCCGCACAACAGGCGCCGGCTGCGGCACACTGGCTTGCACGCCGAAGACGGCAAATCCATTCACACGCAAATCTTGAAGTTTAAAACCTTGGCCCCCGCCAATGGAGAACCGCGCAGACCCGCTGATGCTAAAAGCTTCCTGAAACCCGCCATCACCATCCGGGATATTGATTTTAATGCCTTGGCCGAGCGCGGGATCCATGCCCACAGCCACCTGCACCACACCAAGCGGGTCGCGCGTGAAGGACACAGAACCGGAGAGTGTGAACACATTGGCAATGCCTAAGGTCAGAGCGCCTTTGAAAAGTTCTTTGTTTTCAGGAGAGTCAAATTTGACATTGATATCAACAGCAGGATCAGAGGCTGGAATGGTGATATGCTGGTTAACAACCCGGCCGGAATTATTGATGAGAACAGTGATGGAACCGCTGATGCTGAACCCGTCGCCCAATCCCAGAACGCCTGCTTCGCCGTAAGCTGTCACTGCAAATGTGTTGTCCGCATACTTCACAATACCCACTTGTGCGTTTTGAACCAAAATACCCACGGCATCAGGATTGGGAGATCCGTCTTCCAAATCAGGCGGTCCGCGGCCCAGGAAGAGTTTGACGTTCTTGGCGCCTATCAATGTCATGCTTTCCGGAATGGTTTTGTTCTGTACTGTGTAATCGCCTTTGAGCACAAAATAATCGCCAAACTGCAAAGTGGCATTGGAGGCTGCAAATCCTATGGTGCCGGCTGACACTTTGATGCGCAGATCCGTGTCCAGAACCGGAATGGTTTCATCCACATTCACATTCCGGTTGTTGATAAAGAAAGCGGCTTCTCCTTCCAAAGCGCCGGAGAACAAGTCAATGTCGCCTTTGGCAATGCCTGCCATGCCGTCATTGTAAAAGATAAACCCGCCCCAGCCGTTTTCCAGTTTGCCGTCACCCGGGATGGTGGTGCTCAAGCCTGTGGCGGCCAGGCGGACCACTGTGCTGTTGTCAGGCATAGTGATTTTTTCAAACTGCAAAGCATCGCCGCTGATGCTGTATTCCTGTCCGTTCACCACAACGCCCAATGCCACATCAGTCACCAGAACACGCACATACGGGCCGGCCGGCAGTTTTAAGGTTTTGGTGCCGCCGGGGATATTAAATACTTCATTCACAGGGGCTTTGATGGTGTTGACGGCCAAAGCCACTGTGTCAAAATCTATGATGATATTGTCCGGCATGTCAAAATCCACTGACACGGACAATTCTCCGGCCATGCCGGCATCCGTGATCAACAGCAAACCATTGCCATTGGAAATGGTGAGCAGGGAACCCAAGGAAAATGTCATGTCAGTCACAGCCACTTTAATGACTTTGGCGTTATTGGCTTTTGTGGTTTGTTCAAAAAAGAAATTGCCTTCCAAAGACAAGCCGCTGAGGTTTAAGAATAAATGGCCTGATGCCCGGACCAGATTTTGGTTAAAGTCCAGGTACATGACATCAGCGGGATTGGGCCCTGTGGGCACTGGCATGCCCTTAGGCGTGCCAGGGAAGGATTGCGCAAAATTAACCACCACCCCCGGATTGGCTTTGTCACTGGTGCCATTCACTTCAATGGCTATGCCCGTGCCTGCCAATTCCACTCCGGGCACACCCACAAGCGCCACTGAGCCGCCGGCTTTTAACGCATAATAGCTGATTTCTCCGCCTGCTGCGGGCGTCATCAAAGCCAATGCCAAGTGCACGTCTTTGACCACAACGCCAATGGCGTCTGTGTCTGCTGGCTCATCATCCATATCAATGTCCCCGTCATTGTCATTGTCCTGCCAGTAAGGGCCATTGAGTCCCACAAAAGCCAGCACATCCTGGGCACCGACCTTCATCATTGACATATTGACTGTGGTGTTATTGGTGAGCTTAAGGTTTTCTTCCCCGCCTTTTTCAAAAGCAAAACTGCCGCTCACATGCACAAATTCAGAAATGGTTAATGACACTGTGCCTGAAACACGTAAAAACTGATTGGCAAAATCCAAATAAACAAGATCTTCAGGATCGGGTCCGGTTTCTATGTCCAGACCTGCGGGAATGACTTCCGGTGTGGTTGCTGCAGGAAAGCTTGTGACAAAATTAACGACTTTTTTGGGGTCTGCATCTGTGGTGCCGTTCACTTCAAGGGTCATGTTTTTGGCAGACATATCAATCACATCAAAGCCTTTGATAGAAGCCGCACCACTGGCTTTTAAAGCATAATATTGCACGGGCGGTCCAGTGGCTGGTTTCATCAGCGCCAAGGCCAGGCTCACATCCGTGAGCTCAACACCCACATTGCCGAATCCCACAAACACATTCACATCAC
>JANQER010000047.1 GCA_028278255.1 Elusimicrobiota bacterium
CCCCAGACCTGTGGGATGACTGGAATAAGGTTCCACAATAAACTTATTGTCAGCCGCGAATCTGGAATACATGCGAAAGAGATCTCCCACAAAGATAGCCGCCTCATCTCCACCTGTCCCGGCTCGGATTTCAATAATCACATCACGATCATCCTCAGGATCCCGCGGAACAAGAAAATCTTCTAGCTCTAGATGAAGCTGTTCCTGGCGCGCCTGCAAAGATTTTTCTTCTTGAAGAGCCATGTCACGCATTTCCGGGTCTGACTGCAAAGAACGGGTCTGCTCCAATTCCGAACAGATTTTTGTCCACTCATCGATCCTTTGAACAATAGGCTCATATTTCTTATATTCCCGCACAAGGCGTAAATATTCCTTCGAGGTTTGATCTATGGCTGTGTCAGCCAATTGATTCTGAAGTCCGTTGTAGTATTCCTTAATTTTTAGAAGTTTTTCATTAATATTTTTTAACATATTTATAAGTTACTTATTATAGGCAAAAAAAATGCGCCCTATCACAGGACGCATTTTTGACAACAAAATCTATTTTTTACTTGATTTTGAAGCTTTTTTAGACTTTGCTGGAGGCGCCACTTTGGGTGTATTGCGTAGGATTTTTCTCGTGGACTTGGACATCTTCGGCGCTGCCTTGGCCGCCTTTGGCTTACGAACCACTGTTTGGCCGCCGGTTTTTGAGAAACGTTTTTGAAACCGCTCAACACGGCCTGCTGTGTCCACAAACTTCTGTTTTCCAGTGTAAAACGGATGGCAATTGGAACAAATTTCCAAACGTATTTTGGACACAGTGGAACGGGTCACAAAATGATTGCCACATGCGCATTCAACTTTTACTTCTTGATATTTTGGGTGTATACCTTCTTTCATATTTTGTCCTTTCCTTATTTAGTCATATTATCGAAAATCAAAACTTTTTTTCACGCAGAAACGCAGAGAATATGTTTTATGGCAAAACCAAAAAAACCGCGCTTCGCGCCCCGCTATTTTTCGCGCAGAGGCGCAGAGAACGCAGGGAAAACAAAAGCATTCGCTGCGGGAAAAACAAATAAATGATTCAAACAAAAATGCAGTTTCCGGCAGTCTCTGGCCTTTTCATGGGATCCTTTGTCGCTATTGGACGGAAGAAAGCTCCATGGAACGCAGAAAGTCTTTATTGGATTTTGTTGCGCTTAATTTTTCTATAAGCAATTCCATGGCATCCACAGAAGAAAGAGGAGAAAGCACTTTGCGCAATATCCATACCTTATTCAGTTCATCCTGGCTCAAAAGAAGTTCTTCTTTCCTTGTCCCTGTCCGGTTAATGTCAATGGCCGGGAAAATACGGCGATCAGCCAATTTCCGATCAAGATAGGTTTCCATGTTCCCGGTCCCTTTAAACTCTTCAAATATCACATCATCCATCCGGCTCCCTGTCTCCACCAATGCCGTGGCAATAATGGTGAGGCTTCCCCCTTCTTCAATATTGCGAGCCGCCCCAAAGAAACGCTTGGGACGCTGCAACGCATTGGAATCCAAACCACCGGAGAGCACACGCCCGCTGGAAGGCGTCACTGTGTTATATGCCCTGGCCAAACGCGTGATTGAATCAAGCAATATGACCACATCTTTCCCGTGTTCTACCTGACGTTTGGCTTTTTCAATCACCATCTCCGCCACTTGCACATGGCGGTCAGCCGGCTCATCAAAAGTGGATGAAATCACTTCCCCTTTGACGCTGCGCTGCATATCCGTGACTTCTTCAGGTCTTTCATCAATGAGCAAAATAATCAAATAAACTTCAGGGTGATTCTCGGAAATGGCATTGGCGACTTTTTGAAGAAAAATCGTCTTTCCTGTTCTGGGCGCTGCCACAATCAAACCGCGCTGGCCTTTCCCGATGGGAGACACCAGATCAAGCACACGCGTATTGATTTCATCTTTTTTGGTTTCCAAACCGATTCTTTCATCAGGATAGAGCGGTGTGAGGTTATCAAAAAGCGACCGGTGATCTATGTCATCAACGCTGACGCCGTTAATGGTATGCACCTGGAGCAATGCAAAAAAGCGCTCTTGGTCTTTAGGCGGACGAACCTGCCCACCCACTGTGTCCCCTTTGCGAAGACCAAATTTCTTGATCTGTGAAGGAGAAATATAAATATCATCCGGGCCAGGCAGATAATTGTAGTTGGGGCTTCTCAAAAACCCGAACCCATCCTGCAAAATTTCAAGCACCCCTTGATCCGTAATAATACCGGAAGATGAATTTTTAGACTGTGCCTCTAAAATTTTTGCGATTAACTCCTGTTTTCGGAATCCGGAAGCAGAAATAACTTTTAATTCACCGGCCAACCTCAAAAGCTCGGCCATGGTGGCTTTGGTCAACATAGCAGCATTCAGCTGTTTATGCCCATGGTTATTGTTGTGGTTATTTCCATGATGCGTGTGATGAGATTGCGTATGCGAATGATTCTGATGCTCCATTTCAGACTCCTTCATTAGGGATTCATGATTCTGATAAAAATTGAGGGACAAGGTATTATATGGATAAATTGTGATTGGTGATTGTTTTGAGGATCTTCCTTTATTAAAGTAGAATTTTAATTCATCTGTATTCAGAAAGGCAGTCTAAGTTCAATATTTTCTTGGAGATTCTAAAATTCTGACGTCTCATTGCCACTTGGAAGGCCAAGAAGGATCAAATATATTTTATATTATACCTAGGACAATTTTATTGTCAAGTCTTTTGTTCGCATTTTATTCGCATCTACGCACAAAAAAATTTCAACTGATCAGCAAAGAACAATTTCTTCAGCCTGCTTCCAAGCATTGGGCTGATAATCAGACAGTTCTTCTGGAGAAAAAAAATACTCAATTTCCCGCTGAGCGCTGCTGCCAGAATCAGAGGCATGAACAAGATTGCGTCTTTGATCCGTTCCCCAAACCCGGCGCAATGTACCAGGCGCGGCTTTTTGTGAATCTGTGCTGCCTATGATTTGGCGCACACGAACAATCACATCCATTCCTTTCCACACACACACCACCAATGGCCCGGACACCACAAACTCCAAAAATGCCGGCAAAAACGGCTTTCCTTTATGTTCTGCATAAAACCCTTCCATGAGAGATTGTGTCGGGCGAATCATGCGCATGGCCATTAACTGAAATCCCTCAGTCTCAAACCGGTCAATAATTTTTCCCGCCAAACCTTTTCCCACCCCATCAGGCTTGATGATCAAACAAGTCATTTCAGCGTTCTTCATTTTTTCTCCTCAGAATAATCATGGTTACATTTTCATTTTTCTGATAATGGCTTCTCCCATTTCCCGGGTTCCCACAGCCGTGGGGTCATTGCGCTGAGGTTTCATATCATATGTCACTGATTGCCCCTCTGCAATCACAGAAGCAATGGCATGATTCAATTTTTCCGCTGCTTTCTCTTCATTTAAATATCTCAACATCATCACACCGGACAGCAACAAGGCTGTCGGATTGACTTTATTGAGACCTTTGTATTTCGGCGCTGACCCATGCACGGCTTCAAAAAGCGCAATCCCTTCACCCATATTGGCGCCTGGCGCCACGCCAAGCCCGCCCACAAGCCCGGCGCAAAGATCTGACACAATATCACCGTACAGATTGGGCAGAACAATCACATCATAAAGCTCCGGATTTTGCACAAGCTGCATGCACATATTATCAATCAGTTTCTCCTCATAAGCGATTTTCCCTTCGTACTCTTTGGCAATCTCTCTGGCCACTTCAAAAAACAAACCGTCTGTAAATTTCATAATATTCGCTTTTGTCACAGCTGTCACCTTTTTGCGGTTATTCTGAACAGCATAATCAAAAGCAAATCTCACAATCCGGCTGGTGCCTGTTCTGGAAATGGGTTTAATGGAAATAGCCGCATCTGGAAAAATTTTACCCTTGGCCCATGAAATAATATCATTGGCCTCTTTCGACCCTGACGGATATTCAACCCCGGCATAAAGATCTTCAGTGTTTTCCCGCACCACAACCAAATCAATATGCGCAAACCGCGAACGAACACCTTGATAAGACCGACAAGGCCGCAAGCACGCAAACAGATTCAATTCTTTGCGCAAAGCCACATTCACAGAACGAAAACCCGTCCCAATCGGCGTTGTCAACGGGCCTTTGAGCGCCACTTTGTTTTTGCGGATAGAAGACAGCACATTGTCCGGAAGAGGTGTTTTATATTTATCAATGACATCAGCACCAGCTTCCACCACCTCCCAATTGATTTTAACGCCTGTGGCTTCCAAAACTTTCTGCACCACAGATGAGATCTCCGGACCAGTTCCATCCCCTGGAATCAGCGACACATTATGTATTGTCATACAACACCCCTCTTTAATACTATTGATAATAGCCAAAATAAATCCGAAATTCGAAACTCGAAATCCTCACCCGGATAAACCGGAAATAACCAAATTCCAAGAAACAATAACCAAATAATAACCAATGACCAAGATACAATAATCAAACAAAGGCCAAATCCCTGGAAATTCAAACATTCAAAATGAAAAATTTAAAATCTGCAAACATCATTGTTCCCAAATTTGTTGATGGATCAAGTCATTCAGTTCAGCGGTCTCTGTGGCTGCTCTGAAAACTTCCACCACCCCTGCGGGAACAGACAGGTAAAACACCCATGACGATAAGGCCTTTTCGTTGAGCGGACACAGCAGATCTATGCTCTGTCCAACAAAATAAACCCGGCTGACTTGTTGTTTTATAAAATATTTTTTTAAAACAAAAGAAATAATTTTCCCCATATCAGCTTTACCGTCAATAAAATATTTTCCCGGGACCGAAACAACATTCAAACCGTCTGCCTTGACGCCCAATGATTTTCTCACTGCCTTTTTAATCATTAACGCCTCAGAAGCTTTGGCCAAAAGGATAGGTGACACATGTTTTTTCCCATTCGACAATTTCTGCACAACCTCTTCAACACACTCTTTCTCCATCAAGATCATCAATGGGTTAATCCCAGGCTTTTCTCGTAATGCCTGCATAAAAGAATCCCAGGACTTTAGGCGAAAACATCCAAATCCGCTCTCAAAAGAGCGCAGATAAATATTTTTGAGACCTTCAACCATTTCATAAACTTTATCTTCGGGCCAACCACACTCCACCGCCACAGCCAGCATGGTTTGCAGAAACAGGGGCAATTGATCAACCAGGAACGTCCGCCAACAATCGTCTTTTTGACATAACGCTGCTTTCTGTCCTTGCTCCATGCCGAAAGTTTTGGTCAATGCCGTCAAAAACGATACCATGGCCGGAAAAACTTTTCTGGGACGAATGGCTTTTTGGCTCAACTCAACATTCAGCTTCTGAAAGTCATCCAGCACCTGTGACCGGCATAACATATTCCACAAAACCAACTGAGAAAAAATTCGATTGTGTTCCGCTGTTGCCTCTGTTTTTTTGAATATGTCTTCCAAAGACAACAATGTCCTGTCCGGATCAAGAAAAGCCAAAAGATTGCTGTTCACCGCAGCTCTCTCTTCCTGCGTCAATTGCGTCACAGGCGCCAAATCCAAAAACACTTGAAAAGAATTATGAAACTCATCATAAGACGGATTCACCAAATCCACCCGAAAAGGAGATTCCTTGCCCCGGCCCAAAATAGCTGTTTGGTTCAGCATGAACCTCAAAAACAGCAAAGTCCGATACTGTTCCTCCGTAAAACGTTCCGGATTCTTGGACACTGTTTTTTCATAAACCCTGCCCGCATCACACTCGGTCCGCCCCTGTGATAGACTTTCAGCGTGCGCCACACATAAAGACAAATATCGACTCAACACAATCTGAAGAGTTTGATGATAAAACAAAGATTCCGTGTTTTCAATATCCACCAAAGGCTTTTGAAGAAAAATCCGATAAACAGAATCTCCTCTCGGACGAACTGGCTTGATTTGCGCCAAAGGACATAAACGCGATGAGATATTTCCATAAATTCTTTTGTCATCAGAAAAACCTATTTGAACAGGGATCACTCGTTCTGCACTGACCAGCTCAAATGCAAACAATTTCCTGTCATCATCCCATTGAATGCGTCGCATACCATAGGGTTTCCATTCACCCTTTTCAGACAGCCGTGTCAATTGTTTTTTGATCATCAAAATCCATACATCAAAAAATTCATGCTCCTTATTCTCTTGGGCCATATCATATTCAAAAGGCAATCGCACCTTCATCAAAAGTCTTTCCCGCAAAGCAGCAGGATATTGAAAAGGCGCTTGTTTATCCCAAAAGTTCAATTTGGCAAAGAGAGACACCGTCTCATGCAAGCTGTTCAACCGGTCAATAGTCCGGCCAGGCGCCTGACCCATACCTCTGACTATTATCTTAGACAACCCCTGTGCAATTCCCAAAAGAATATTCCTAAAAAACATGCTGGCAATTGTCATCACAAAATCAAATACCCACAACCCGCCATACACCAACCCAGTGACCACCCGATGGGCAGTACGCCCGAATCTAAACAAACGCAAGCTTTTAAACCCAAAAGACGGCAAAGACACATAGGGAAAAAACGAGAGACGAAACAAAGCCATCTTGTTTTTGTAGGCCTTCCACGAAGCTGACAAAGACCTCTCCATGTCCTTCAAAGACACAGAGAAAGACGACAAACGATGAATTTTTTCCGGAGAAGCCAGGGAACCGGTGAGTCTGACAAAAAGCTCATAAATTCTTAATCCAACCAAAGCAGGGATCAATGGCCTTCCCTTACCGTCACTTAAATTAAAGGCCGCCTGTCCGATCATTATTTCTGAATAAGGGGTCTCTTCTTGCAAACGCAGCATGACCAGACTCTGCCAGTCCATGACCCTAAAAAATGCCTTTGGGTAGGCCGGGACAACAAAATGAACTTTTCTTTTTTTTCCTTCAAAATATAATTCATAAACCAGCCTGTTTAAAGTCGTTTGCTCAGGAACGGCCTTTATTTTGACGCCTTCCATATCCAACAATAATTGATGAAGCACATAAGAATGAAACCAGTTCCATCTTTTTGTGTTCATTTTTGAACAAACAATTTTTTGAATATCTAACGGCCATTCTTTAAAAACTGCCCCGGCTTTACCAAGGCTGTCCCCAGATAGTAAAGATCCTTGAAAAACAGCCCAAGACCGTGTCACCTCTGGGGCCATGCCCAATGTCAATGCGTCCGCGGTTATATGAGACAAAGCCAAAACAGCCTGACAGGAAAAACGGGCATCTGTGGCCATCACCACAGTCATGACACGGACAATGAATCCCCAAGCCTTGGCAAAATGTCCTTTGGAAAAAGAAACAACCTCTGCCCTTTTTTCATCGTTTGCCGCATGCAAACAAGCAGTCTGATTAAAAACCAATGTGACTGCCAACAGCACACATAGGGATTGTTTAAAACAGCGAAACTTCATCCAACCGCTCCTCACCTGTTAAGCCGGAATAGCCCATTGAGCCTTTCAAACGAAATCCGCAATACACCATCATATCGTCCGGGCAATGACATGTCTCTGCCTATCATAATATACCGATGGTCGAGTGGCCCAGAGGGATCTCACCTCCAGGCTCTCACAGATCCGTACATGAGTCTCTCGATTCATACGGCTCTTACTGTTCGGCCATTCTCAATTTCCAAGTCCAATGTGCAAAGAGGTCTGGTTGATGTCTGGCTATTGTATTCAGCCATTGCAGTGTCCTGGTAAACCGCCGATGGTGTTGCTTGTATTTTCTCATAGCCCATTTTACTAAGACAATATCCAGCTGATCCATTATTGGCGTCAGCATTGATCGGCGATAGACTCCATAGTAATTGATCCATCCACTTACTGCTGGATTGACCACTTTCCCAATAGACTCTAATGTCATTGGAGTTCTGATGGATAATCGCCAGCTCCGTATGATGCTGCGAATTGATTTCTGTGCTTTTGTACTCACAGCTGGCGTAAATGATACAAAGATGTTTCCCTCCCTGGCGTTTTGCACTCTTCGTGCTCGAAACTCATACCCCAGAAAAGTGAACTTCGTGTGTGGATAATCCCCTTTACGATTTCCATCCTTGCAATAGACTATCTTTGTCTTTTCAGGATGTAAGGTTAATCCCCATTGTTTCATCCTTTGCCTTATCTTTTCCAGCACATACGTTGCTTGTCTTTCTGTGTGACAGTGCACTATGATGTCGTCTGCGTAACGTTCAAATGGAAGTGCGGGAAACTCTTTCTGCATCCAACTGTCAAATACTTCATGCAGATAGATATTCGCAAGTAGCGGACTTATGACTCCACCTTGTGGTGTCCCTTTCTCACGCAACTCCCTACTTCCATCCTCTTTTTGCATTGGCGCTTTGAGCCATCTCTCTATATAGAGAAGAACCCATTGTTCATCAGTGTACTTTCGCACCATTTCTATCATCAACCGATGATCTATCTCGTCAAAGAATCCTTCTATGTCAAGATCTATCACCCAGTTGTTTTTCCAGCACCTTTGCCTTGTTATGCCTACTGCTTTTATCGCTGATTTTCCAGGTCGATATCCATAAGAATCTGGATGGAACATAGGCTCTACCTTTGGTTCCAGTATCCTGGTGACAACCATCTGTGCCACCCGATCCCCTACCGTCGGTATTCCCAATGTCCTCTTTCTCCCATTTTCCTTTGGTATATCGCTTTTCTTCACTGCTGGCGGAAAGTAGCTGCCTGACGACATTCTGTTCCAGACTTTATAGAGATTATCTTGTAAGTTTTTCTCGAAGTTCTCTATAGTCTGGCCATCTATGCCCGCACCGCCTCCTTTTGCCTTTACATGTTTCCATGCCTTCAATACCATCCACTTGTCTATTTGATACGGCTTTGTCTTTGTGATGCATTCCTCCCAACTTCCTTTGGTTGACACATCCCTTTAACTGAACAGTTCAGCCCCTTCGCTCCACTCCTTTTTCTTGAGCTTCTTCGCTACTATGAACTGATCCGACTCTGACTTGCCCTTCAGTATTTTCACACTTATCTGTTCTTCAGCTTCATGTTTTTCCTTTAGCATGACAAGCCAGTCTCCCACGTTCCATTCACCTGCCCAAACAGAGTTCATGCCGTCTCTATGCCGGATGCCGACTGGCCAGTTAACACGTTTCCGCCAGCCTCTTCCCAGCATTGAGTCCAGACGCTGGTTTTGACATCGTTCTCATCGATTTCGACACTTGATCAACGGTTTGCTTTCACTCATCTCCTCTGTTCATACCATTCCTTGACGCTCACGACCAAGCCTTTTGAACCCAGCCGCTCAAGGCGGTTTGGCATCTGCTCGTGCAAGCCGATGCCGAGGGATCTGCCCTCATCAGGTGTACAGTTTCGTGGCACACAAACTCACGCGATCAATTTGTTAAAATATCTTTTGACTTGCTTTTCAGCATGGGAAAAAGTGCGGTTGTTTTGTATCACAAAATGAGCGCAACGGCATTTGTCGATTAATGGGATCTGCGCATTCATTCTGAGCAGGACATCTTTGCGTGAAAACCGGCCTTGCGACAAAAGCCTTTTCAACCGTGTATTCTTTGACGCATTGACCACCACCACCTGATCCACCATTTGCGCAAAACCTGCTTCAAACAAAAGAGGTATATCCAAAACCAAAACACCTTTCTTCAGTTCAGCTATCTGCTTTTTGAAAGCGCGACGTACAATTGGGTGCAGAATGGCCTCCAACGATTCCCTCAAACTCTTATTGCCAAAAATCCGCTGTGCCATGCGCGCCCGGTCCAATGTCCCGTCCTTTTTTAAGACAGATTTGCCGAACAAACGCACAACCCGCTGAAAAGCCGCCCCCTGAGCAGAAAGCGCCTCATGCACCACACGGTCTGCATCCGCTGTTTTGGCCCCACACTTTGAAAACATTTTTAAAACAGTGGACTTCCCGGACCCTATCCCGCCAGTCAACCCAATAGTGATTTTGTTTTTATCATGATCCATCTCGCCAATACTATATCTGATTCCAGCGTATTAATCCAGAATTACCTATTAGGTTCATTTCTTATGTTCTCAAAAAAATATTCCCATGACAACAACATCCTTTGAAAAGCTTCGTCTCTGCGCCGGTCCGAAGGGTAAAACACATCATCTCCGACATAATCTCTTTTCCTGAATTCATAGGCAAAAGACCATTGCCAGGACGGACTGAGCTGACGACCAGCCCCAACAGAAAAACCTGTTAGCTCCACTTGCGGGTCTCCTCTAAACGGGCACAAAGCCATCCCATACCTCAATGACCACTGATCGGACAAAAAATGCTCAATGCCCAAACCAATGACCATCACATCTCTATATGGCCTGATAACAGAACCTGTCGAACCGAATACTCTTAATGAAGAAAATTCCTTAAAAATCGGCTTCAACCCAATAGAACCACCATTGATACCGGCTTGTGACCAATAGATCTTTGTGATTTCCGCTTTGAGCTCAGCGTCATGATTCCCTTTGGACAGATAAGACAAGCCCACACCCCAAAACCAAGGACTGTTCCACGTGTCCACCCCCCTTGTGTCACTCAAAAAAGACAAATCATATTCACGCGTCATTCTATAACCAGGCTGACAGACCGCTCCCACATTCACTTGATCATTGATCCGCCAATGCATCCCTGCTTTTAACACATGAGCAGAATAGCCAGCCTTTTCCCGCGCACTTAAAAACATATCTGAACCAACATCACTTCTTTCGATATTCAACGTTTCTCTTCCAAATCGATTTTCATAGACAAGCCCAACAGACAAATGAGAAGAGACTCCATATCCCACACCTAAAAAACCAGACCACACACACCCTTTACCGTCAATACTGTGCTGAAAGGACACACTGTCATCTACCTCATAGCCTGTCAATGCGCCTTGATAATAAAATTCCAGAACAGGCTTAATGCCAAATCCCACCCAAAAAAACTCCTTCTTCACAGGCCACACACAAGAAAACTCATCCAACCCAAAGAAATAATCTTCCTCAAACATAGTTTGTGAGGATGATGCAACAGATTTCTCTGTCAAAAAATGCACGCCTCCTGACAAAGACATAGCTCCTCTGTCAATAAAATTCAGTGCAGCTGGATTGAGAAAAAAATCAGAAGCGCTCTTTCCCCGCGCCAACCCCGTGCCGCCCATGGCCGCGCACCTGGCCCCGCTCATCAACACAGGATCCCCCCAGTCTCTGACCCCTAAATAGGATCCAGCCCACGCCATTGCACCAAAAAACAGGCCAGCAGTCGCTGTTAAGAAAATCCGCATAAAAATCCTTTCTTACCAGAATTTTTATTACCATTTATAATCAATCTGCAAATGAAATCCGTGCCGGGCAGCGGCAAAAGCCTTGGTTTCTTGCAATGTTTGAGACACTTGAATGGCGCTTAAATCTTTTGGCCTGCGGTTCACATCATATTTCATCCAAACTTTCATTTGGGTCCCAATGTTTTGCTGCACAATAAAATAATAACGGGATCCAGGCGTTCCTCGCAGGCTTCCCAGTCCGCCTGCCAATTGAAAATAGTAGATATTGTCCCAAATTTCTTCTGACCCAGTGGTCAAGTACGCCTGCGGAGAATTGAAAAAATAAACGCGTGCATTTAACATTAAGTCCTGCGTGGGCCTGTATTGCACATCGCCCATAAGAGATCGTCCTGATGCGCGCTCCCCCTCAGATGGAGTGCGCTCGATTCTGGACTCCCAGCGCATCAGATATCTTACCCAGCCAGACGGATGCCACTTAAACTGAACACGGAATCGATCTGTTGTCTGAGAAACCTGCTGACGAAATGCTGCGCCTGCTTCATTCGGGGTGCGCAAAACCAACACATCCCGGTCTTTTCTTTGGCAGCGAAAATAAACATCAAACGAGTCAACAAGTGCATATCTGTTTTCCACATAAATCTGCCGTCCAAAAGAGGCATGCACAGGCGTGGTTGTCTGTCCTTTGCCCA
Organism: Elusimicrobiota bacterium; assembly: GCA_028278255.1. GTDB lineage: Bacteria > Elusimicrobiota > Elusimicrobia > FEN-1173 > FEN-1173 > JANQER01. The sequence continues at coordinate 11,971 of JANQER010000047.1, forward strand.
AAGCGCGCGGAAATTTGGCCAAAGCATAATTGATTTGACAATAATAAGATGACCGGTCAAATATCCATCCCGCAACCATACCGCGTTGATTATCCGGAACAGCCTCAGGATTTCCCAAAACTTCAAAAGACACGCCCTTGCCATGCGGTGAAAAAAAATGCGCATCATAATCAAACAAACTCACCCATAAGGCCATAGGTTTTTCTTTGAGCAAAGACGTGACTGTCCAGGCCATGCCCTTTTGCGCATCAATTCCCGGGCCAGTGGACCAGGAATGCGCCAATTCCCCGAAAAAATTAACATTTTGACAATAAAAATCAAAATCAGCGCCTGTGACGCTGTTCCTTTTTCCCCTATACACGTGGGCGTATGAATATGAGGTTTCTTCAGGATTGACCAAGCGGCTGAAGAAAGACTGCGCGCCAGTCAAACCCACGCGGCTTTTTTCAGAAAAACCACATGAAAATCTGGCGCCAAAAATCCTTTCATAAAAAGTGTCATTGGCCTCCAAACCAGATTCATCCTGCACCTCACCCAAGCTTTCCCGGAGTTGATAAAGATCCATATTAACGGAACCATCCGGATTCAGTTCTCCGTCCAATGCTTTTTGCGAAGAAAAAATGTCAGCTGAAAAAATGCCTCTGGACGCCTGCACCACCAGGCCTTTTAAATACCCATTGTTTCCGCTGGTATAATCCGGCTTAGGTTTTCTTGTATTGACTTTAGCCGCACGCACAAATTCGCCCAGCGCATCATAAAAAACAAGTCCCTGTCCGTAGCAGAGCCGATAATTTCCCGCCACCATATTGTCAAAAGCGCCTGTCTCCTTTATCTGCACAGCATATTTAAAAACCCCCATACTCTGCACATTTCCCCAAGTGACAGCAGGCCCTGCACTGCCACGTTTCAACAACCATCCCAGATGCACGCGTTCTCCCAACCAAAGCCGGGTGCGGTTGTAATAATAGGTGTTGTTTTGAAATTTTGGTTCAGTGTGCAACAATGTGGTTCCACGGGGATTGACATTTCTCATCCTCAAACAAAAATCACCCTTGACACCCAAAGGGATTCTCGGGACATGCTCCTCCAAAACCCCTTCCTCTGTCAAAGTGGCATTCAAAGACACCCCTTCCTCCTGAGCCAAGGCCGGTCTCATGCATAAATTCAAAACAACACAAAAAAGAATTCCTAGTTTCATGTTTCAGCATTACTTATTCTGGAGGTATTTAAAAAAACCCAAGGCCCCTCTTGTCATTCAAACGTTAATATTATTATATATATTCAAATTGTAGTTAAATTAATTATAATTCTTCGGGGGAAACAAATGGAGACATTTATTCGGTTAAGCTTATCGGTTGTTTTTGCCTGCAATATCTTTTTCCCAAAAGCCATTCTTGCAAGCGGCATTGAGGAGGAAGGCATTGAAGAAATGTTATTCACAGATCTTCCAGTGGTGGTGAGCTCAACAAAATCTGAAAAGAATTTGATTGATGCGCCATCCTCCATTACAGTTTGGACGCAAGAAGACATCAAGAAAACCGGCGCACGCACCATCAAAGAACTTCTTGAAAGAACGCCTGGATTTTTCCCTTCCATGCAGCCAGCCAATGAAGTCTTGGGTTCCCGGGGAATGATTATGGACGGCAATGAAGCATTTTTACTACTGATTGACGGCCACAACATGAACAATATCAATTCCAAGGGCATGGGGACATATTATGCATTTCCTAATATTGAAAAAGTGCAACAAGTTGAAATTATACGCGGTCCAGGATCAACACTTTGGGGCAACGACGCAGCGCTTGGGATCATCAACATCATCACCAAGCAAGGCGCTGATATAGATGGATTAAAAGTAACCGCTGATTATAGACAAAACGGCAAAGGTTATTATGTCAATTTGTTATATGGCAAAGAACATTCCAATGGCAAAGGTTCCATGTTTTCTTTTACACAAACAAGAGACAATGGCTACCCTTACGGAGGGAGCACGCCCGTCACATTCTCTTGGGGCGCAAACTCTGAGAGAAAGGGACCTATTAGCGCACATCCCTTAAGCTGGGAGTTTTTCGGAAAAATTGACTTAGGAGATTCTGCAATCAAATGCTTTTCTTCGGATTATTCAGGAACAAATATCTGGACCGGCCCAGGTTCTGTGGACAATCTGCAATGGAGCCGGATAAAAAACACATGGGGAGAATTCGAAACCAAAAACAACCTCAGCGGTGTTCTTTCTTTGACCACAAAAGTGTTCTTTGATTTTATACAAGTTGTTCCGCACACTGAAACCCCTATAACTTCGCCAAGAAAAGATTTTGGGCGTGAAGTTTTTATGTCACGAGAACACACTGTTGGACTGGACGTCATGCTCAACAAAACCATGCTCAACCACAATCTCAAAATTGGTTCCAGAATTGTACAAACCACAGTGGAACCAGTGTATTCTGCCATTTCTATCACCTCCGGATCAGGCTCAAGAACAAACTCTCTTGATGCCTTGATTGTCCCTGACGAAAGAGACAAATCTGCTGCTGTTTTTATTGAGGATGAATGGAAAGCCACGGACAATTTGGAAATCACGGCAGGTGTCCGTGCTGACCATAACAACCTCAGAGAAGAAGGCAGCAAAATACTTCCTCGTTTAGGCGCCGTGTACAGCATTAGTGAAAAATGGAGAGCCAAATATCTTTTTAATACCGGATATGTACGTCCACCACTTATATTTGGCCTATTGGGGATGGAACCAGTCACTTCAAGCGGGAGGCACCTGATTGGCGCAGATAAATCAGAAAATATTTTGTCCCATGACATTGAGCTTATCTATAACAACAAAGAATCATTTGACTGCAAGCTCACTGTGTTTCAGGTTGAAATGCAAAACCTGCTTGCCTGGAGCGGGAAAGACTTTACTGAAAATGGAATTGACTACCAATTGTTTCAAATCAATGTCAACGATGTGAAAAGCACAGGCTTTGAATTTGAATTGCGTCACAAATTAACAGACTACTTAAATTGGTATGCTAATTATTCCTATGCGATTGCAGAAGTCAATCTGTATGGATTGACAATACGCGGCCAACAGATCTCAATGGAAAATTCCGCATGGTTCACTGACGGCAAAAGGATGACAGGCTATCCCTCCCCAATATTTAACCTGGGCAGCAACCTAGCTATTGGAAGCAAAGTATTGCTTAATACAAATCTGCGCGGATGGACTGATGCCATATCAAAAGTCCATGATCCAAATTACCATAGATATAAATCCTTTGGGCCGGAATATTTTGCTGACCTCAATGTGACGGTTATGGATTGTTTTGTGCCATCTTTGGACTGTTCCATTCATGCCACAAACATTGCCGACAACCGAGCTGAAATTCCATTTGTGGCAGTAGGCGGATATTACCCTTCCATAGGAGCAGCTGTCTCATTTAAGATGAGCTATAAATTTTAGAGAAAAGCTCAGTTCTTGACTAAAGGGCGGTCCACTTGGACCGCCCTTTTTTATTGAACAGGGGAAACTGTTATGAGCGGATAAACTTTCAAGAACAGATTTTTATGGAAACGCGGGATATTCAGAAGACCAATGACTTCCCGGAAGGAGCCATTCTTTTCTCTATAATCAATGATTTTTTGCGCCATCACCGGCCCAATGCCGGGCAAACGCTCCAATTCATCTGAACGGGCTTTATTAATATCAATCTTATCTAAAAAAAGTGTTTCTTTCTGTCCTATCTCTTGCCTTTTTTCCGGCACAACGCCAGGCCATTTCATCGAAAGGCTCACATGGTGCTGGTCTTCCAAATACGGATGTGTTAAAAATGCATAATCAATTGCCAGCATCTTAACACCAAACCCAATGCCTGCAGAATACCGATTGGGCTTTGTCTGGATCCCAAATCTTAACTGCAAGACCTGCCCCAATGAGATTTCCTGTCCAGCTCTATAAGACATATCACTGTTCACAGATTTTACCATGTCAAGACATGTGATAAATCCTTGAAAAAGATAAAAGCCAAATCCCGCGCGCATTGTCTGCTCCGGGCCTTCCGGAATGCCTTGAAACCGGGGATGATTTATGTTTTGAACAGATACCCCCATATCACATAAAGGATGAATCCGGCCAAGGAGTCCTATGTCTATTCCCCAAGCAGAGGAAGACCCATATCTTTTCATTTGCAAATGCGAAGATTTAAGCGAATACCCCAATGCCGCATTTGAAAAAAGAAAAACACTGTGAGACAAGGTCAATTCCTTTTCCTGAAAAACAGAAGGTCCGAATTGCCGATATGAAAAACCCCAGGCGCCAAGACGGTCAGTGTTCAAACCAAAAGCCAACGCATGATGCACTAAATCAGACATATGAAAAAGACGTGTATAGCCTGAAGACACTTCCAACCCTTTTAAAAACCGAAGATTGGCCGGGTTGTATAGTATCCCGTTCACATCACCGGTTGCAGCTGTCAAAGATTCGCCCATGCCTGCAGCGCGCGCTGTCAGCGCCTTTTCTTCAAATGCGGAAAAAGCCGGCAATGGAAAAACCATGACAACCATAAAAAAACAAATTTGATTTCTTCGTTTGACCACGTTTTCCTCTTGAGGAACGGTCACGACCGTTCCCTACGACAATTTCTTATCTTCCCACGACCACTGTGTCTTTGGCTGTGACACGATCTCCATTCACAGCGTCCACGCCTTCAAAATAAACAATATAAATCCCGATGGGCACAACATGTCCGTGCTGATCACGTCCGTCCCATGACACAAAGCCCTCTGACACGGCGCTGTAATTCACACCGTCAGCCCCTCTGTCATTGTTCATGATTTCTTTCACAGTCTCCCCTCGGATATTCACAATCCGGATGGTTTTCACCACAGTCCCTGATCTTGTGTTAAAAAACAACGGGACTGATTGAAAAGCCTTGTCTTTGTCATAAGGTGAAAAAGATTTTTTGTTCTCATCCGCCTTGATCATATTGATCTGAGACAAAGACAAGCAAAAAGGATCCTGAACGCAATCGGCATCAGCGCAATCTATTGCCCCATCTTCATCATCATCTGTTTTGTTGAAACAAATTTCTGTCAAAGCCGGGGCCACATACCCGTACACTGAATTCTGCGCCTTGGGCGTACCGTTCAACAAAACGCCATTGGCATCAAGACCATTGCGTGTCATCATGTCATTGCTGCGCCAATTCGCCGCAGAATTTCCTTCAGACAATGGATTGATCCGTTCCATGGACAAATAATCCGGGGATTTGGACCCGGCCGGCCATTCTGACTCAAAACAAACCGCATCAATTGTTCTGGAGCTGATATCTTTCAAAAAAAGATCCTCTCCCCTATTGGACAATGCCCCTGTGTACAGAGAATCTGCCTGAACATTTGACACAACCGTGTCTGTGGACCTCTCCATTAAATAGTAACCGAATGCGGGTATTCGCGAGGACAAAACCACTTCCCAATCCTCATCCCCGGTTTCCAAAACCCAGCCTGTTAAATTCACATCAGATGACCCTGTGTTGTAAAGCTCCACCCATTCATGAGAAGAACCCGCTGCTGTGCCGCTCCAGGCAATCTCATTGATCACCACCTGCTGCCAAACACCGGTTTGCCGACAGAAGGGATCAGCCAAGCAATCCCCGTCTGCACAATCGCTCTGTCCATCGTTGTCATCATCATGCCCATTGCTGCAAATTTCCATGAGAGGCTGTGCACATATCGGTTCCTCCGAGCAGTCTGAATCCGTGCAATCAACCTGCCCGTCATTGTCATCATCTATCCCATTGTCACACATTTCCGGGACAACATTAACAAAGCCGGGCGTTGGAATCAAATGCCCTGAAAAATCAGATGTGCGATTGGTGTCGAAACTTGTGCTTGAACGTGCCAAAGAATAGCCATGGCCTGTGTCTGCCAAAACCACTGCTTCTCCGTTTGTCCAAATACCGGCTGCCACTGCATGAACTTGATCTTTTTCGCCGTTATATTCACCCTTGGTGACCCAAGCCACAAAATCCTTTATAGTGGAAGAACTCATGGGAAGACCCGCGTATAATGACAGTTCATCCTTTGAGGCTGCCAGATTCACAGTGGTGCCGGTCCCGGAATACAACCAGGCCTGATGATCTGAAAAATCAGTGTCATCAATCCCATAGGCATCCACCAAAACAACCACATAAGCGCCCACAGGAACCGGCGTGGACAACTGAATGTAGATTTCATTACCTGCGCCTGTGTCCTCATCTTCCAGTATCCACCCGTCAATAAGAACAGAATCAGGCCCGGTGTTAAACAACTCCACCCAGTCCGGGGATCCTTTGGACTCATCAAAAGCAATTTCATTGATCACTATTTCGGAAAAAACAAAGGCAGGGAATACAAAAACAATAAGGACCACAACAAAAATTGTTTTTTTTAAAGAAATCTTCACTTTTTTCTCTGTGTGCTCTGTGGTTTGATTTTTAAAGGGAAGACCAGCGCGCAAAGGCCAACAGTCCAATAATGGTTTTGGAATCTCTGATTTCACCATTTTTGATCTTGTGCAGGGCTTTTTGAAGCGTCATCACCACAGGTTCAATAAATTCATCTTCATCCGGATTAAACCGCCCGCGAGAAAGTCCTTTGGCAGTATAGAGATGAATCACTTCATTGGAAAAGGCAGAAGTGGGACAAAAAGAAATCAACTTTTTCACTGAACGCGCCTTAAAACCGGTTTCTTCCTCTAATTCTCTATGAATACAAGAAACAGGATTTTCTCCCTTTACAAGCTTGCCGGCGGGCAGTTCATAAGTCAGCTGATTGACCGGGTAACGGAATTGACGGACAAACAATATTTTGGGATTTTGTTTTGACGCATCCACCAAGGGGATAACCGCCACAGCGCCCGGATGGCCAAGGTATTCCCGCACAGCTCTTTTGCCATTCGGGAGCCTCACCTCATCCACCCAAAAATCCACTGCCTGCCCCTTAAATATACGTTTTCTCTTAATGGCCTTTTCAAAAAATTTGTGGTTTTTCATTTGTTTTAATCAGTATATTTTTTTGATTTTCGATGGCATATATGTCGTAGGGAACGGTCGCGACCGTTCCCTACAAGCCTGCTTTTAATCGCAAATCAACAATCAAAAATCGAAAATCATACATGTTCGCTGACCTGAACTGTTTTTCTCATGGGGAGAGAGATGGACCATGTTTCCAAGAAACCGGCTGCCAGCGCCCCCATGTAATAAATCCACCATTGATTGGGGATATGCGCCACCAAAAAAAGAATCCCGACGGAAAGCATAGACAAAGAAAACATATAACAAGACATCCCGAGCAAAAAAAGTTTTTTTGGCATATTGTCGTAAAAAGCTTTTTTGTCAGCCGGGTAGTGCCTGGCGTGCCATAACACAATGGAGCCGGCTGCAAAAACAATGATAACCGGGTCCAGTAAGCGCACAATAAACAGAATACGCATCAACTCACGCGCATCCAGCTCGGGGTTTTTAAACCACAATCCATCATACGCTGTCAACTTGCCCGCACGAAATATGACTTCACTTCCTCCAATGGCAAAAATATTGGTGATCATGAACACCAAGGCCAGAATGATGCCCGCAGAAAATGTCACAATCAAAAATTTGCGTGAAATGCGCTCTGCCCCAAAGACCAAACTCATCATGGCCACAAAAACAGCCGGCCCAAAAACACAGATCATCAAGAATTCTCTGATGTTGTTCACAATCAAAGGCCATGGATGCGGCATCAGAATTTGAAGGGGACGGGAGGCCAAATACACGCCAAAAATAAGAAATCCCAGATAAGCGCCTTGGTACGTTAGTTCCCCGGCAATCAGAGTCCGCATGGGCCCTATGCGTTTGACATACTTGGCCATGGCAAAATAGGTCAACCCTGCCAAAACCGGCAGCAACACATTGAGAAATACAGGCAAAAACTCTTTCATTTTGTTTTGTTCCCCATTTCCTTCCACATGCGCTCAAATTTCATTAAAACAGCCTTTTCTATTTTCTCACAAAGTACCGGATCAGAAACAACCACCTGCGCGAAATATATTTTTTGGTTGTTCTCCTTCACATGCCGGCCGGGATATCTCACCTGAAACAAACAACTGCTTTTCTTGTCCTTGTTTTTGACAACACCCAAGACCACTGACAAGGCTCTGTTAAAAATGACTTCCACATTGGCCAGCCGCCACCTGTGTTTTAATAGTTTGGGACATCCCACGACAAAATCCAGATTACCTGTTTCATTCGAACATCTCCCGGACTGAACAGCTCCTAAAATCTGATCATAAGTATCTAACGAATTGACTTTGACCTGCGGATAAATTGTCCCATCCCAAGATTGATACACCGGCATTTGAAACTTCACCCGGCCTTGTTTATGTTCAATCCTGATATCCCGTATCACCAAATGTTGATTTAAAAAAATCTCAGCTGATTGATCCTTTATTTTGACATCAGTGACAACAAGGCCATCCCCGGCCAAACAAAAAACATCAAGCAACAAAATGACTGATACAATAATAAACCATTTCATCAAAAACCCTGTCTTTTTCCCTTTGCTCTTTACCCTTTGCTATATATACTCCCCGATAAGAAAATCCAATTTTTTTCGGGTTTGCGGCTTCATGGCTTTGGGATGCGTGAACACAGCGTTCTTCAAAGCAGACTGACACCCACAACCACAATCCTCTGACTGATTGATCACTGGGAGGACTCTGGAAATGAGTTTTTTGACGTTTTCCACATTCGTGTTTAACGTCTCAATCACTTTTTCCACAGTCACCTCTTCCCCTTCCTTCCACACATCATAATCAGTCACAAGAGAAACAGTGGAATAACAGATTTCCGCTTCACGCGCGAGCTTGGCCTCCGGCAAGACAGTCATCCCCACAACGGAAAAACCATGCATACGATTCACTTCAGACTCAGCTTTGGAAGAAAAAGCAGGCCCTTCAATGCACACGTACGTACCACCGCGATGAACTTTGATGCTTATTTCCTCAGCACAGTCAGCCAGCAATCGGCTTAAAGGACGGCAAAAAGGCTGATCAAATGCCACATGCCCCACAATACCGTTCCCAAAAAATGTAGAAGGCCGCATCTTGGTGCGGTCAAACACCTGATCCGGGAATACGAAATCTCGAGGCGCCAGTTCTTCTTTTAGGCTTCCGCAAGCACCCACGCCAATAACACACTCCACACCCAATGACTTTAAAGCATAAATATTGGCACGTGCTGGAATTTCTGATGGCAAAAAACGATGCCCGCGGCCATGCCTGGGTAAAAAAGCACAGGGAATCCCTGACAAGCGTCCGACCACAATAACATCTGAAGGACTGCCAAAAGGCGTTTTCACACGAATTTCCTTCAGCCCTTCCACCCCTTGAATGTCATATAAGCCGCTCCCGCCAATGACAGCATATCTCACAGGCTCTTTTTTCAATATTTTTTTGGACATAAAACAGCTCCCCTTTTCATGTTGGTCCTACAATCCTAAATTCCAACCCGGACAACCGGAAACAACCAAATTCCAAGAAACAATAACCAAATAATAACCAATAACCAAAATACAATCACCAATTTTAACCCGAATTGTGCATTAGGATCGCGGGATTCGACGAAGCAGCCGGGACATT
>JANQER010000076.1 GCA_028278255.1 Elusimicrobiota bacterium
GGCAATGGTTCTGTGTTGCCTTGGCCTTGAGGGCCGAGGTTTAAGGGGATGGTCAGGCTTTCATTGATCGGGGTGATGTATCCCCAGGTGACTTTGTAATTTTCATTGGAGACTGTACCCACCAGTGGTTCACCTATGGTGAGCCTGACTGTGAAGCTGGAATTGCTAAGCACCCCTCCGTTGTGGCCGATGAGCATTGGGCCTTGGAGCCGGGCATTGACGGGTTCGCAGATGTAGAAGTTGTACGCAGGGCTCCATGCGCCTGCGGTTTCCTGGCCTTCCACTGTTTGGATAGCTCTGACTTTGATTTGTTTATTGCCTTCTGTGGTGTACGTGTGCGCTATGTGTTGTGCTGTGCCGGATGGGACATATCCTGTAGATTCTGTGTCACCGTCTTCCCATTGGATTTCGTATTGAAGATCATCCCCGTCAAGATCCCATGCCTGGAATGTGAAGGTGACAGGGGTATTGGAGGAGCCTATGCGGGTTTGGGGATTGGGATGCGGTTTTGGCGTGTGCGCCTGATTGGGCGGATAATTGGGCGCCATGTGGTATTGGTTTTGGATTTGTGTGTCTGTGAGCGCTTTGTTGTATATCCGGATTTCATCTATGGCGCCTGTGAAACTGCCTGCGCCTAATCTGATGCTGTTTGCACTGCCAGATACTTGACCAACTGCAGGGACTTGGCCTTTGTATTCGCCATTGATGTAGATTTTGAGGGTTTGGCTGTCATGAGTCAGTACGTAATGTGCCCAGGCATTGGGGTGTGCGGCATTGGGGATATTGAGGCTGGGACTTGTGCCATCTTGCAGGTGAAGGCTGGCGTCTATGGATCCGTCTGCATTCATTCTTGGGAATGCATAACTGTTGGGCTTTTCAAGAATGTATCCCCCGCCCAATTGCTCAGGCCTGGCCCAGAGTTCTATGCTCATGCCTTGGCTGTGGAGCCCTGTGTCTTGGGTGTTGTTGATTTCTATGAGGTCACTGCCGTTAAAAGAGAGTCCTAATCCATATCTGCCGTAACCACTGCTGATGTTTCCCTGTATGGCTGTGAGGTTGTCTGTGTTTTCGAATCCTTGGGTGTGATTGGTGTTTCCCGGGTTTTTGGTGATATGTCCGATGCTGTTATATTCATAGGTTTTTGTGCCATAACCGCCTGCGGCTGTTGTGAGCCGGTTAAGCTCGTCATAGGTGTACGCTTGTGTGTTGAGGCTGTTGATTTGGTCTGTGATGCTTGTGATGTTGCCCACATTGTCAAAGGCATATATGTTGTTCTGAATCGCATTGTTGTTGGCTGTGGTTTGTAATTGGGTCATGCGGCGCATGATAGGGTCATAGGTGTACGTGGTGACTGCGCCATTGCCGTATGTGATTGTGTGGAGCTGTCCTATCCCGGATGTGAGGTATGCCATTGCCGCATAGGTGTGGGTTTGGTCATTGTTGCTGACGCTTTGGAGTGTGTTGGTGTCATAGTGGTTTTTGAGCGTAAATCCATCAGCATATGTAATGTCTGTTTCCCGGCCCAGGGCATCGTATCCGATTTGGGTGGTGTAATCCACTCCGCTGATATTTCTGGTTTTTTGTGTGATTTGGCCTTTGTTGTCATAGGCGTATGTGTGCGTGCCGCTGGGGTCTGTGACGCTGGTGAGTTTTCCCACGGCATTGGCTGCAGTTCCACCTTCATCGTAATTGTATGTGATGATGCCATCGGTTGTTTCTTTGGCGCTTAATCGCCCTAAATTGTCATATGACATGTCGCTGGTTTGGTTTTTGGCGTCTGTTTGGGTTTTGAGGTTTCCGTTGGCATCATAGGTGTACTGCCAATGTCCCATTTGCGGGTCTGTCATGGTTGTTTTTCGGGACAAGGTGTCGTAATTGATACTCGTCATTTGTAATTGGTTATTGGTAATTTGTAATAAATTTCCGAGCGTGTCATATTGGTAATGGGTGGTGTATGTTTGGCCGTTGTTGTGTTCTTTGACTTGTGTGATGCGGTTGTATGCGTCATGGATGTAGTCTTTGGTGTGATTGTTGGCGTCTGTGATGGTTTTTGTCCAGCCGTTGTATGTGGTGGTTTGATGGGTTTGGTCCGGATTCGTGATTTTGGTGATGCGGCCCAGTTTGTCATAGGTGTATGTGGTTTTGGGGGTATTTGTAGGCACAGGGGTGATTTGGTCTGTTTCTTGTGTGATGTATGAAGCGTATTCTTCTGTGACTTGGCCCAAGTTGTTGTATCTTTTTTCGCCTGTGACTGTTTGGTATCCGGCTTGCGCGGGTTGTTTGGTTTGGATGGTGCGGCCCAGGCCGTCTATGAATGTGTAGGTTTTGAGCACGTCACCTCCGCCGTGGTGGATGCGGGTTTCTTGATACAGGCGGTGCGGGGGTGTGCTGTTGATGTTGTATTGATAAGCTGTTGTGGGCTGGGCGTCTGTGTCATTGGGGCCTATGATTTTTGTGAGCCTGCCAAAAGTGTCGTATTTGTATTCTGTGGTTTGGTTGTTGATGTTGGTGTGGGTTTTGATTTGGCCGATGTCATAATAATAGTCGTATGTTTCCGTGAAGTTATTTGTGCCATAGCCTTGTGTGATAGATATTGGGTATTGGTGGTATGCGGGGTCGTATTGTGTGTGCACATGATTGCCATTTAAGTCATTGGGGTCATTGGTGCGGGCGTCCCAAGCGTCTGTGAGATTCCCGTATTCATCATAGGCTTTGGTGGAGACAATGTTGTGTTCTGCGCCTTCCAGCCATTGGTCTGTTCTGGTGAGGCTGCCTTTTTGGGGCGCTGATTCCCATGAGCTGTTGCCGTCGTAGTAATACCAGGTTTGCGCCACTGGAACGCCTTGGCTGTTGAGTATTTGGGTGTGTTTGGGGAAACCCATCAGGTATTTGGTTGGGTTGTGTGTGTATGCAGTGATTTGGATTTTGTTGTCTGATGGGTCTGTGATGTCGCCTATGTGGTCCACGCGTGTGATGCTGCCGTATTGGTCATATTCGTACAATGTTTGGGTTTGTTTTTGTTCGCCTGTGTATAGGTAATTGTCAATCTGCCGGGGATAGATAAAGTATACGCCCGGGTATGGTTGATGGCCTCCGTATGTGGTGATGGTTTTGGTGAGGCAGTTGTGGGTTGAATCGTATGAGGCTTGTTCGTGTATTTTGCCTTTGTATATGTTGATGTCATTTTCAGCGTTTTGGTTTTGGTGGAATTTGGTGATGGTGTAGTTGTTGTCTGCATCAATGGCTTTGACTTCACTAAACCCGAGGAATTCTTTTTTGTCCCAGGGGTCTTTGTCATACAGGCCGCCTGTGTATTCATATGTGGTGGTGACGCTGTTGTTCATGCTGTCATTTGTGGCAACGGCTTTGACCACTGTCACTGGAAACGGGAGACTGGTGTCTGCGGGGATGTGTTGTTGATAAGTGACGGCAATTGTGCCGCCAAGCTGGTTTTTAATTGTGACCAGGCCATTGGTGGAGGACAGATGCCGTATTTTGGCCTGATGCACGCCGGTCCCTCCCTGTGATTGGATGATGTCCACATGCGTGCGGCCGTCGCCGTTTAAGTCTGCCAGTCTGACGCCTTCGTCCACCCTTATGCTTGCACTGACCCAGTCTGTCAATCTGTACGGCGGCAGATACGTGCTGTTTTGTGTCCATCCGTTTCCGGTGTTGAGCCAAACGCCCTGTTTGGTTCCGCCGGTTCCCTGCAGTTTTTGGATGATGTCAGGCAGTCCGTCTTTGTTGATGTCCGCTATCCGGACCCCTTCGTCATAGCCTTCGGCAGTGACAAAATCAGGTATGTCATGCCCGGGGGTTTCGGTCCAGCCGGCGCCATTGTTCATCCAGGTTTTTCTGGTCCCGGGTTTGGATTGTATAATGTCAGGCAGGTTGTCGTTGTTGATGTCCATCATTATGACACCCTGGTCTTTTGAGCTGCCTATGGGGGCCACATTTCCTATTCTTCTGTAAGTTTCAGTCAAGATGACAGGGATATTCCAGCTGTCATTTGGTGTCCAGCCATTGCCGTTGTTTATCCATACATGACATATACTGCTTTCCGTGGTCTGGCATTCTGTTGGATTCGCACAGATTGTTTGAATTGTTTTTTGGGCCTGCACTATGTCCGTCAGACCATCCCCGTTTATGTCCGTTAATCTGACCCCGTTGTCAACAGCGTAATGCGTTCCGTTTTTGTCCACAAACGGCACTGGCGGGGTCCAGTGCGCTGGCGCTGCCTGCCACCCGTTTCCGGTGTTCAGCCATGCTTTTTTTTGTGTCCCGCCTTTGAGTATGTCCACAAGCCCGTCACCGTTTATGTCTGCCATACGCATGCCTTCATCCAGGGTTTTGTTGGTCCCGGCCCAGTCGTAGAGTCTTTCAGGCGGGATCCATTGCGGCCGGCTTTGCCACCCGGCGCCGGTGTTGATCCACGCCCCGCTTTGGCTGCCGCCGGTTCCTTCAAGGTTTTGTACTATGTCTGTTAATCCGTCGCCATTGATGTCTGTGAGGGACACGCCTTTTGAGTACGAGGCATTTGTGTCATGCCGGTGGACAAAGTCCACAGGCGCCTGGGCATATCCCCCGGCATTTTCCCATTCAGGGGTTGCGGTTTGGTAGGTGAAATTTGTAGCCGGCAGTGAGGCTGTGCCGTTTTTGCCGTATTCTTGGATGGATGTAAGCATGCTTTGTTGGGCAGGGCTTTCTGTGTATGTGAGCTCGTATTTTTTGATCATTTGGTTTTCGGAATAGACCATTATGGTTTTGAGGCGGTGACTGGTGGCTTGGCACACGCCGGCACGGTAGGCAGTGTTTTTGTCCGAACGGTCTTCCATTTTAAAGGCTATGTGGTTTTTCCAGCCGCCGCCGGCTTTTTCCGTGTAATAGATGTCCTGGTACATATATCCGCCGCCGGGGGTGGGGGCACCGTATCCTCCGCCGCCGGATGTTTGGCTGACATATGTGTGTATTTCCATCCGGTTGCCGTGCGTGTCTTTTATTTTCCTGAGCGTCCAGTTGTAATATTTTGTGTCTTTGGCTATTAGCCCTTGAAATTGGTATTCTTTTCCGGTTTTGTCCCAGGCTTTCCATTCATGCGCGCTGAGCTTTTGAAACTTGATAAAAGCTGATTCTATTTGCGCGCGGTATTCGCCTCCTCCTATTGGCGCCAGTTCCTGGCTTTGGCCGTTGAGCGAGAATATAAAAGTGTCATTGTCATTGTATTGGGGGATGCCTTTTTTGGCGCTGCGGGAGATACTGCCTACGCTGAGGTCCCAGCCCATGCCCAGCCAGCCGTTGCCTGCCTGGGAATTGTATATGAGTTTTAAGTCTGGCTGCATACCGTTGCGGCCGGGCGGCACTTGGATGGGGTACGCGTATGTGAAGGCGCCGGTGAACAGGCTCACGCTTTGGCTGCCGGTGGGCGTCAGGTTCCCGGGGTTGGGGCCGGTTTTTTCCGCGGCTTTTGCATGCGTGCATATAAATGTGAAGGCTGCCAGTATAATGAGAAATTGTTTTGTTTTTAGCATGGTCTGTCTCCTGGTTTTTTCTGTGTTTGTCAGGATTTTGTTCTCTTATTCCATAATATTTTGTTGTCCAGAAGCATGAAACTTTATGGTTTAGCTTTGTTTTCTTTCTTGATAAGTGTCCGAAGATGTTCTACCTCACCCTTAAGTTGTTTGACTGCCTCCAAGAGTACTGCTGTAAACTTTGCGTAGTCAATGGCTTTGCTGTCGTCTTCATATGTTTTGACCAGCTCTGGGAATTGCGCTTCTATTTCCTGCGCGATCAGACCGATCTGCGGTTTTTCC
>JANQER010000148.1 GCA_028278255.1 Elusimicrobiota bacterium
GTCTCTGTAATTGCCCGATTTATCGGGCGTATTTAGATATGATCTGTAAAAAATTCTTAAAAACGCCCAATAAATTGGGCAATTACACATAAAACATAAGAGACCTGAGTAGTCACAAATTATTTGAGTATCTTGTCGTAGGGAGCGGTCGCGACCGTTCCCTAAAGGCAAGATTTCAATCAAAAATCGGTCGCTGCGCGGCGACACTTCTTGCTAGCGCAGTCGCAAATCTAAAATCAAAAATGACTACAACTATGTTAGATTCTCTCATTCAATTTGTTGTTTCTTTGCAGGGAAATATATGGGCGCCAGTGGTGTTTGTGGTGTCTTATGTGTTGGCTTGCTTTTTTTTGCCGCTTTCTTTGTTTCCTGTGGCAGGCGGGGTGTTGTTTGGGTTTTGGGGCGGTCTTGCGCTGAATGTGGCAGCGCCTTTGATCGGGGCTTTTGCTTCTTTTTGTTTGTCTCGTTATTGGATCAGAGGTTTTGTTGAGCGCTGGATTTGCCGCCGGGATTCTAAATGGGGACGTTTTGTTATGTCTAAGTTTTCGTTCTGGCCTTTTTTGACGGCACGTTTGATTGCGGTTCCGCCTTTTGCAATGATGAATTATGCTGCTGGTGTGTCAAAAATATCGTGGCAGACTTTTTTGGCAGGTACTTTTTTGGCGCTGCTTCCTTGGACCATTTTTTTGACTTTTTGTTCGAGTGCCTTGTGGAGTGTTTTTTTGGAGGCGGGTTTGAGCGGTTTTCGGACTGCTGTGGCTCAGTATACGCGTCCTTTGTTGGCGGCTGGCCTTTTGTTGGCTATGGTGGTTGTGATTTCGTTTGTGGTGAAGAGAAAAAATCGTCAGAAAATTTTGTCAGCAAAAGCCGTGGAAGATGTACAAGACAATTTGGAATTAGAAACCCAATAATACTGTTGTTTCACACGTGACACTGCCTACCCTTCATCATCCTTTGTTGGGATTTTCAGATATTTTAAGCGTATATAATAGATTGCGGAGATAGTCATGGTGGCGGTCAAACCAGCGGGGGTGGCCGCCAATGGTGAGGAAGTACAGGCGGGAGTTGTGCGTCATGAAGAGGATTTCATTTTTGAGCGGGATGCGTTGGGAGACTTCTTCGTAGATGATGCGGTAAGCCGGATGTCCGGAGGGGAGGGTGGTGGGGGCTTGTTCTAGAATTTGAGTTTCAGCGTCTTTGGGGAGGTTCATGAAGAAATTTTCAACAATGAGGCTGAGGTCATTTGTGCCTATATTGATGCGGGAGGCCACAGAGAAGTACATGGTGGGGGTCATGCGGGAAGGTTTGAAGATGTGGTTGGTTGTGCCGCTGATGCGGTGTTGTTCGTGTTTCCATAGTTTGGGATAGGACACGCTCCATGCGTCAATGGGATCTTTGTATTCGCGCAGTTCATTGGAGAGTTGGAATGTGTGCTTCCACATGATTTGGTACGCAATTTGTCCGAAAGCTGTGTAAGTGAGAGCTCCGCTAAAGAGCAGGCTGGCCAGCGCAATTGTTTTCCCCGGGTAGATTCTGGGATAGACAAATGATTTGAAACTGGCAAATGCTGCCAATACAATGACCAGCAGGCCAATGCCAAGTGTCCATGGGGCTGTGGCCAGTATTTTGAGAGGGATGAGTCCAAGCGCACATATCGCAGTGGATATTGTCCATGTGTGGATTTTGTTTGTGAAGAGATGTGAGGATGTGTCTGCGTTGGCTTCCATAATTGTAAAACATTATAAGAATTTATGAAGAGCACGTATAGCATTAAATCTAAAATTCCTTTTGTCACCCTCCGCCACCCCTTGTCTTTTAAGATTTTACTTTAACTTTTTTGTGTTTTGTGGTAATTTAAGGATATGAGTGCTTTATTGTTGAATCGGTTGAATGAGAAAATCATAAAGGCTGTGGGAGAGATCTCTCATTTGAGAAAGGAACGGGAGCGTCTTTTGGCGGAGATTGATTTGATGCGTGATGAGAATCGCCGGGCTCGGCGTACGTCAGGGGAGTATCGTGCGCTTGTGGATGAGCGGAATAAGATGATTATGAAATTGGAGCGGCTGCTGGGGAAATTGGAGAAATTAAAAGTTTGATTTTATCCTTCAATCAAAAATCGGCCGCTGCGCGGCGACACTTCTTGCTAGTGTAGCGCAGTCGCAAATCTAAAATCATAAACGGCGGTTTTGAGGTAATGATGAACCCTTTGATGAATGATAAGATTCGAGTGAAAATTTTTGGAAAAGAGTATGAGCTGGACCCCGGTGGATTGACCCCTTTAGAGGCTTCTCAATTGGCGGCATATGTGGATCAGAAGATGCGCGAGATTTCTGAGAAGCTGCGGATTGTTGATACGCAGAAGATTGCTGTTTTGACTGCGCTGAATATTGCTTTTGAGATGAATATGCAGCGCGATGCAGATTATCAAATGTCTGAAGATGATGAGAATAAAATCAAAGGCATGATCTCAACTTTAGAAAAGGCAATTAAATAGTTCTCGGTGAAAAAGTCCCGGATTTCTCTAATTGCCCAATTTGCTGGAGGCGAAGCACTCTCGTCCCGCCAAAAGCCTGCGGGACTGTCCATTCCTTCCTCTCCACCGAGGAAGGGACGTCCTTTAGGATTGGGCGCTTTTGATGCTTTTAAATGATTTAAAGAGCCCGATGAATCGGGCAACTACAGTTTTTCACCGGAAACTAAATAGAAAAAGAAAATGGATTTATTTTCCACCCCTGATGCCACTGAAAAAATAGCTAAAAATCAACCATTGGCGGTGCGTATGGCGCCAGAGGATTGGGATGAGTATGTGGGGCAGGCTCATTTGGTGAGTGAGGGGAGTCTTTTGCGGCGCGCCATTGAAGCAGACCGATTGGGGTCTGCTGTTTTTTTTGGTCCTCCCGGAACAGGCAAAACAGCTTTGGCGCGTTTGATTGCTTTGAAGACGAAAGCGCATGTGGAGCAGACCAATACCGCGAGTATCGGCATACCTGAAATCCGCAAGATTATTCAATCCGCACGGGAAAGACAGAAAATTAACGGGAAGAGAACGATTTTAATTTTGGATGAGATTCATCATTTTAATAGAACGCAGCAGGATGCTCTTTTGCCGGATGTGGAAAAGGGTATGATCACATTGATTGGGCTGACCACTGAGAATCCTTATTTTTATGTGAACACAGCTTTGATTTCGCGTTCAACGGTTTTTGAGTTTCAGCCTTTGACACGGGTGGATTTGAAAAGGATTGTTCGTCAATCTTTGGCAAATGAAGGGAAGGGGTTTGGCGCAAAAAAAGTGGTTTTGGAAGAAGAAGCTGAAAATCATTTATTGACCATGTGCGACGGTGATGCGCGGCGTGTGTTGAATGCTTTGGAGTTGGCTGTGCTGACAACCCCGCCCAACGGGCAAGATCAGATTGTGATTTCTTTGAAGACGTCTGAAGAGTCAACGCAGAAGCGGGCCATTCGGTACGATAAGTCGAGCGATGATCATTATGACACGATTTCAGCGTTTATTAAGTCTTTGCGGGGATCTGATCCGGATGCGGCTCTTTATTGGATGGCCAAGATGTTGGCGGCTGGGGAAGATCCGCGTTTTGTGGCCAGGCGGTTGTTGATTGCCTCATCCGAGGATGTGGGGAATGCAGATCCTCAGGCTTTGGTGATTTGCAATGCGGCTTTTGAGGCTGTGGAGAAACTGGGCCTTCCGGAAGCGCGTATTCCTTTGGCGCAGGCTGTGGTGTATGTGGCGTGTGCGCCTAAGTCCAATGCGTCTTATTTGGCAGGAGATGCTGCAGCCAGTGAGGTGCAGAATGGTCCGCGCAGAGAAGTGCCTTTGCATTTAAAAGACGCTAATCTGGACGGCAAACAGAGGGGACATGGAAAAGGATATCAATATGCCCATGATTTTCCAGAGCATTTTGTGAAACAGGAGTATATGCCTCAAAAGAAGAAATTCTATGAACCCACAGAAGAGGGGTTTGAGAAAAAGATGAAAGAACGAATAGGGAAACTGTGGAATAAAACGTCTTAGGGATGGACTCTGTAGATTCTGCAATTCCGGTTTATCCAGGTGAGGAGCACAATATCTTGTGCACATTTCGAAAAGAGGGTTGTTTTACCCTGCATCAGGTGGAAATATGTTTTTGATTTCTTTTTTGAGTTTTGGAAGGTGATTTTTTATCGCGTTCCAAACAATTTCGTTGTCGACATCATCATATCCGTGAGCAAGTATGTTTCTGAAGCCTATGATGCGGTGATGTTCAGAAATGTTGTTAAGAACTGAACTTTCAAAATATTTGATTCTATTTAAAGCTTCGCCAATTATTTCGAATTTTCTTTCAGCAGCTGCTTGCGCCATTCCGTTTTCATTGAAATCAGAATAGGACAACCCCTTTGTGAAGTTTTCAATATCCTTTATTGCTTCCAGGATATCAAATAAATATTTTTTCAATTCAAGCTGCATAGAGATTTATTTTATTTTGGTCAATCGATTCTTTAAAGTAAGGGTTTTTCACAGCGCTTTCAACGATTAAATCAACCGTTCTGCTAAATAGTTTTTCAAGATTTTCCTTGAGCTCAAAATAACGGTCAAAAAGATCTTCCTTGTTGCGCTCAAATTCCACTAGAACATCAATATCACTGTTATCGGAAAAGTCTTCTTTAGCGGCAGATCCAAATAACGCCAGTCTTTTTATTTGGAGTTTTCGACACAATAAAGATATTTTAGGGTTTAATGGTTCAATATTTATCATGTTCATATGATACAATATAAATTAGTGTAAGTGCTATATGTCGTTTTGTTCTTATGAATAACGTAAATTGTTATAAATATTTTTTGAGGAATTATTTTAGGAGCCGGGTGAAGGCGATTTGTGCACATCAGAGGCAGTATGAGAGTGTGAAAATCGCTGATGAGTTGGCCAGGCTTTCTGAGTTTCGTCGGGCTTGTGTTGTGGGGGTTTATTTGTCTTTGCCTCATGAGGTGGACACTGGTCCGATTATTGGTTTGTGCCGGAAGCAGGGGAAGAGGATGGCAGTGCCTGTGGTTTTTCCTGAGAAAAAGCAGATGAAGTTTGCTTGGCTTCCCAAAAATTCTAAAAACCTGGCCCAAAATATTTATGGCGTTTTAGAGCCTAAACAGAAAGAGTTTGTTCCTTCCCAAAAACTGGATTTAATGATTGTCCCTGGCAGGGCTTTTACGCCAGAAGGATTTCGTTTGGGCGCTGGCGGGGGATACTATGACCGGTTTTTGAAGAAAAAAGCAAAAACAACATGCGCTGTTGGCATTGCTTTTCGTATGCAGGTTCAGAAGAAACTGCCTGTTTCTCCCCATGATCGTCCCATAGATAAGTTAATTGTCCCCGGCCATATTTTTAATTAATTGTCACAATTTAGTATACTTATATTTTATAATCCAAAAGGAAATATTTATGCGTGTTTTGTTTGTCGGGGATATTATGGGGGGGCCGGGGCGGGACGCTTTGAAGCATTTTTTGCCGCGGCTCAGAGAGGAATGGCATCCGGATTTTGTGATGGCCAATGCTGAGAATTCCGCAGGAGGGAAGGGAATTACAGGGCCTGTGTCAGAGGAGGTTTTTGGGGCTGGCGTGGATGTGATCACTATGGGGAATCACACGTGGGCCCGCAAAGGCGTGGATCCTCTTTTGAAGGATGAGCGGGTGTTGCGGCCGGCAAATTATCCGCCTGTTTTGCCTGGGCATGGGTATGCGGTGTTTTCTGTGAAGGGGAAGTCTTTGGGTGTTTTGCAGCTTATGGGGCGTCATCGTATGGCAGAGATTGATTGTCCTTTTCGAAAAGCGGATGAGATTTTGAATGAGTGGAAAGCAGATGTGATTGTGGTGGATATGCATGCTGAAGCGTCCAGTGAGAAGCAGGCCATGGGTTGGTATTTGGATGGCCGGGTGTCTGCTGTGGTGGGCACGCATATTCATGTGCAGACAGCAGATGAGCGGTTGTTGCCGCAGGGCACTGCGTTTATTTCTGATGTGGGCATGACTGGTCCGCGGGACAGTATTATCGGCGGGGACAGAGAGGTGTCTTTGAAGCGGTTTTTGACCGGGCTGCCAGCAGGGGTGGCTGTGGAGAAAAAGGGAGATCTTCAGGTTTCTGCGTGTGTGTTGGATGTGGATGAGAACACTGGAAAGGCAATAGATATTCAACGAGTATATAGAGTATTGAAAAAGTCGTAGGGGCGGGGTCTCCCCGCCCGGTAAATAATAACGACAAAAATGTTGACCATATTGTTCGGG
This sequence comes from Elusimicrobiota bacterium, assembly GCA_028278255.1. Lineage (GTDB taxonomy): Bacteria > Elusimicrobiota > Elusimicrobia > FEN-1173 > FEN-1173 > JANQER01. Next base: position 6,270 of record JANQER010000148.1, read on the forward strand.
CACAGGCACCGCGCCCCTGCTGTTGCCCTTTGTAAGAAAGGATTGCTATGATTTTTTTAAAGGCGTATTTGACAAAGAAAAGAAAACTTGTGGATGCGGCTTTGCATGGGTTTTTGGAGAAGGAAAAGACAAAGCCTGGTGTGATTCATAAGGCCATGCGGTATTCTGTTTTTGCAGGCGGGAAGCGGCTGCGGCCGGTTTTGTGTTTGGCTGGGGCAGAGGTGTGCGGGGGCAACAGCGCGCGGGTGATGCCCACTGCCTGCGCTTTGGAGTTGATTCATACGTATTCGTTGATTCACGATGATTTGCCTGCTATGGATGATGATGATTTTAGGCGCGGCCGGCCCACAAGCCATAAGGTGTTTGGCGAGGGAATGGCTGTTTTGGCAGGCGATGCTTTGTTGACGTTTGGGTTTGAGTTGATCGCAGGGAATGCGCGCATCAAGGGTGTGTCATCCGAGTCTGTGGTGCGGGTTTTGGAGGTGGTGGCCAAAGGCATTGGGACTTTGGGTATGGTGGGCGGTCAGGTGGCGGATATGGAGGCTTCAGGGAAAAAGCATTCTGCCAGGGAATTGGGTTTTATTCATGAGCATAAAACAGGGTCGTTGATCACGGCGAGTCTTGTGTCAGGGGCAATGCTTGTGGGGGCTGCGCCGAGTCAGGTGAAGGCGCTTGAGAATTATGGGGAGAATATTGGTTTGGCGTTTCAGATTGTGGATGATGTGTTGGATATTGTGGGAGATAAAAAACTTTTAGGAAAACGCGGATCAGATCAGGACAATAATAAATTGACTTTCCCGGCTGTCTATGGGTTGGAACTTTCCAAAAAGAAAGCGCAGGCTGCTGTTGCAAAAGCCAAAAAAGCTTTGGGTGTTTTTGGCGAACGTGCCAAGGTATTAAGTGCCCTGGCAGATTATATGGTTGAAAGACAGAACTAGAAAAATTCTAAACTCTAAATCCTAAACAAAAAGATAAATTCAAAAATAAAAAATTTTCAAACAAGCCATAAAACAAATAAAAGAAAAAACACATAAAAAACAACACAAAAAAAAGAAACAGCTCGATGAGTGAAGGAGGGTAAGTCATTTTTTAAGTTTTGAATTCTGAAATTTGTTTTTTTGTTTAGAATTTAGAGTTTAGGGTTTAGAATTTTATTTTTTAAGGGAGTTCTTATGAATATACTTGACATGATCGATAAGCCTTCGGATTTGAGGCATATTAAAAAAGAATTGCTGCCTGTATTGGCCAAGAACATTCGGGAGAAGATTATTGAGGTGACTTCTCGCGCTGGCGGGCATTTGGGCGCGAGTTTGGGGACAGTGGAACTGGCCATTGCTCTGCATTATTGTTTTGATTCGCCGAACGATAAGATTGTTTGGGACACCGGGCATCAGGCTTATCCGCATAAGTTGTTGACCGGGCGGCGTGACCGGTTTCATACGTTGCGTCAGTTTGGCGGTGTGTCAGGGTTCCCGGTGCGGAGCGAGTCTGAGCACGATCATTTTGGGGTGGGGCATGCATCGACTTCTGTGTCAGCGGCTGTGGGGTACGCAGCAGCAAGGGATGTGTTGAAGCAGACGCATAAGGTGGTGTCTGTGACCAATGATGGGTCTTTGACAGGGGGAATGTGCTTTGAGGCATTGCAAAATGCCGGGATGCTGGGGTCGGATTTGTTGGTGGTTTTGAATGACAATCAGATGTTTATTTCTCATCGGGTAGGGGCGTTCGGCGCGTTTTTGACCAAGCTTCTGACTTTAGGCGCTGTGCAGAAAGTGGAGAAGAGGATTGAGAAGTTTTTGACGCGCATGAGTTTTTGGGGCGCGTATTTGATTCGGCTGGCACGCCGGATTAAGGTGTTTCTTTTTCCAGGTGTCTTGTTTGAGGAAATGGGGTTTGAGTATTTGGGCCCTGTGGACGGGCATGATTTGAATCAGTTGATTGAGGTGATTAATGCCGTGAAGCAGTTGAAAGGGCCTGTGGTGCTGCATGTGGTGACCAAGAAAGGGCGCGGGTATGAGCCGGCTGAGCAGGATCCGATTAAGTATCATGGCGTGACGCAGTTTCAGCCGGAAACCGGAATGATGGTGAAAACACAGTCCGGGCCGCCGTCTTATACCAAAGTGTTTGGGCAGTCTTTGGTGAAGCTGGCCAGGGAAGATTCTAAAATTGTGGCCATTACAGCGGCCATGCCTGACGGCACAGGTTTGGATATGTTTCGGAAAGAGATTGCCGGGCGGTATTATGATGTGGGGTTGGGAGAGCAGCATGCAGTGACTTTTGCCGCGGGTTTGGCTTGCGGCGGGTTGAAGCCTGTGGTGGCGATTTATTCGAGCTTTATTCAGCGGAGTTTTGATCAAATGATGCATGATGTGGCTTTGCAGAAACTGCCTGTGGTGTTTTGTTTGGACAGGGGCGGGATTGTGGGGGATGACGGGGCCACACATCATGGGGCTTTTGATGTGTCCTTTACTCGGTTGATGCCGCATTTTGCAGTGATGTCTCCCAAGGATGAGAATGAGCTGCAGCATATGTTGAAAACCGCTGTGAATTTGAAGGGACCCAGCGTGATCCGATATCCGCGCGGCGCCGGTGCGGGCGCGGCTTTGGATACACAGCTGCGTTTGCTGCCTATTGGCAAAGGAGAGGTTTTGCGGGAAGGGAAGGATTTGACTTTGTTGGGACTGGGGCCTGTTGTGTATTCTTGTTTGGAGGCTGCCAAAATGTTGGAAGAGAAGGATGTTTTTGTGCGTGTGGTGAATGCGCGGTTTGCCAAACCACTGGACAAGGGGTTTTTGAAAGGGCTTGTGCAGTCCACGCGTGAGTTGGTGACGGTGGAGGAGAATTCTGTGGTGGGCGGGTTTGGGAATGCCGTGAAAGAGGCATTGGAGGGCGAGGATGTGAGAATCCGTTCCATTGCTTTGCCGGATTTATTTGTTGAACACGGCACGCAGGAGCAGCTACGCGATAAATATGGTTTGAGCGCGGGAAAAATAGCCAAAAGAGTGTTGGAATTCCGCAAGCAAAAAATTGAATTGCCATGATACTAATGTTGTGCAACTAACAGGTCTTTTGATTCGGCATGACTGTAAGATTTGTAATTGCCCTCCGTCTAAAGCCGGATATGGCTAGATTTATCGGGCGTATTTTTAAAAGCGCCCAATAAATTGGGCAATTACGAAAAAAACAATTGAATTGACGGCAATTTTATATGTGACACAACACTAATTATGGCACCTGTGTATAGGAAAGTGTCGTAGGGGACGGGTTCCATGTCGCCAGATATGGTCCCTGTTTGTAGGAAGGGATGCCCGTCCCGATCAGAGGAACAAAATATTAAAAAAATACGTTTAGATCATTTGGTGGCAGAGCGCGGGTTGGCTGAATCCGGCGCCAAAGCACAGGCTTTGATTATGGCCGGACAGATCAGGACACCGGGGCTGCATCGGGCGGCTAAGCCGGGTGAAAAGGTGTCTGTGGATCAGCCCGTCGAGCTTGTTGAGAATTTGAAATATGTGTCACGCGGGGGAGAAAAGCTGGCGGGCGCTCTTGATGGTTTTTTGATTGATGTGAAAGGACGTTTTTGTTTGGATATCGGCGCTTCCACTGGCGGGTTTACGGATTGTTTGTTGCAGCGCGGCGCTGAGAAAGTTTTGTCTGTGGATGTGGGGCATGGTCAGCTGCATTGGAAGCTGCGTCAGGATAAGCGTGTTGTCAATTTAGAAAAAAGGCATGTGTTGAATTTGACCTCTGATTGTTTTAAGGAATTTGTTCCGGATTTTGTGACAGTGGATGTGTCTTTTATTTCTTTGGAAAAAGTTTTGCCGCATTTGTCGCAATTGCTGAAAGCAGGAACGGAGTTTGTGTGTTTGGTGAAACCACAGTTTGAAGCAGGACCTCAGCATACACCCAAAGGTGTTGTGCGGGATCCCAAAGTGCGGGAGCAAGTATTAAAACGCTTGTCAGATTTACTGTCGCAATGGGGATTTGATAAAAAAGGTGAAATGGAATCACCCCTCAAAGGCCCCAAAGGCAATGTGGAGTATTTTTTGTATTTCTTCAAAAACAGTTAAAGGAACTGTTTGTGAAGGTTGGCCAAATTGGGCCGCTAAAATTGGCTCTTAAGAGACAATTTGATGACAATTTGTTTTTGGTGTATAATATGGGCATAAAATAAAAGGAGGTATGTGCTATGTCCAGACCGGCCATGTTGCACCATCCTGTGCGTTTTCATATCAGCCTGGAAAAACGTACTTTTTTAAAGCTTCAAAAATTGGCAAAGGAAAAAGCCAAAAGTTTGACGCAGATTTTTCGGGACCTGGCAGAATCTTTGGCCGAGGGGCGTGTGGTGTTGCGGGAGAAATCATTTGCGGCTGCGGTGAATGATATTCATCAATTTCGTGAACAAGGCCCTGTCTATAAAACCAGAAGCGAGGATATTGTTCGGGAAATAAGGGACAGCAGTGAGTAATTCCCCGCCCTTTTTAATTTTAGACACGTCTGCTGTGGCCAAATGGTTTATTCATGAGCCTGATGCCGATAAAGCAGAAAAAATTTTGTGGGAAACAAGTCAGGGGCGATGGCGATTGTCAGCTCCTTTTCTCATGAGATGTGAACTGGCACAGGTTTTTTGGAAAAGACGTCATCAAGGATTTGATGAAACAAGAGCCGGTCAGTGTTTTCAAAAATTAGATGCTTTGGCTATCTATGAAGTGGATATTCAAAGTCTTCTGCCGACAGCTGTTCAATTATCTTATCAATATGATATCACTGTTTATGATGCTGTGTACGTGGCCATGACTCAAATTCTTCAAGGCGTTTTGGCCACATTTGATCAGGCATTGGTGAAGAAAGTTCAAAAATTTTTGAATCTTCAAGTTTGGCATCTGTAGAGGTTTTTCAATGGATTACGATCACAAAAAAATAGAGCCAAAATGGCAGAAGAAGTGGGAAGAGGAGAGGTCGTTTAAAGCAGAGGAGTCTTCTTCTAAACCCAAGATGTATATTTTGGATATGTTTCCTTATCCGTCAGCCGCTGGGCTGCATGTGGGGCATCCGGAGGGGTATACAGCCACGGATATTATTGCACGGATGAAACGCATGCAGGGGTTTAATGTGCTGCATCCCATGGGATGGGATGCGTTTGGGTTGCCGGCTGAGAATTATGCCATTCAGACAGGTGTGCATCCGCGTGAGATCACGCGGAAGAATATTGATAATTTTCGCCGGCAGATTAAGTCCATTGGTTTTTCTTATGATTGGAGCCGGGAAGTGGATACCACTGATCCGCATTATTATAAATGGACACAGTGGATTTTTGTTCAACTCTTTAAGAAGGGGCTGGCGTATGAGGGGACGATTCCTATTAATTTTTGTCCTAAGTGCAAAACAGGTTTGGCCAATGAAGAGGTTCATCAGGGCGGGTGTGAGAGGTGTGGCTCTGCTGTGGAAAGGCGCGATATGCGTCAGTGGATTTTGAAGATCACAGAATATGCGGATCGTTTGCTGGAAGATCTGGCGGGATTGGATTGGCCGGAATCCACTTTGGCCATGCAGAGGAATTGGATTGGGCGGTCTGAAGGGGCTGAGGTGGTTTTTGAGGCGGATTCTCCTGAGAATGTTAAGGGTGAGAAATTGACTGTTTTTACCACCAGGCCGGACACGCTTTTTGGCGCAACTTATATGGTATTGGCGCCTGAGCATCCATTGGTGGATCGGTTTACTTCAGAAGCACAAAAGCAGAGTGTTCAGGATTATAGAAACAAGGCCAAGTCGAAATCTGATTTAGAGCGTACAGATTTGGCCAAGGATAAAACAGGGGTTTTTACAGGCGGGTACGCTGTGAATCCTGTGAATGGGGAAAAGATTCCTGTGTGGATTGCGGATTATGTGTTGATCAGTTATGGAACAGGCGCGATTATGGCTGTGCCTGCGCATGATCAGCGGGATTTTGAATTTGCGTCAAAATTTAATATTGAAATTCGTGAGGTGGTGCAGAGGGCAGGAGAGGGGGAGAGGGGGAGAGAGGGTGACGGGGAGTTGGGGAGACGGGGAGACACGGAGAGAGGGGACGCTTTTGTGGGAGATGGGACAGCTGTTAATAGTGGCGCTTATAATGGTTTGCCAACAGCTGAGTTTAAAAAACGTGTGACAGCGGATTTGGAAAAGCAAGGCAAAGGCAAAAAAGCTGTGAATTATAGGTTGCGTGACTGGGTGTTTTCTCGTCAGCGTTATTGGGGTGAACCCATTCCCATTGTGCATTGCCAGGGTCAATGTAAAGGGCCAGTGCCGGTTCCTGAAGACCAATTGCCTGTTTTGTTGCCGGATGTGAAGAAGTTTGAGCCCACTGGTACAGGGGATTCTCCTTTGGCTGTGATTGAGGATTGGGTGAAAACCAAGTGTCCTGTATGCGGGGCTGAGGCTTGCAGAGAAACCAATACCATGCCGCAGTGGGCTGGTTCTTGTTGGTATTATTTGCGATTTTTGGATCCGCAAAACAGCCAAGCAGGATGGGACAAGACAATTGAGAATTATTGGATGAAAGACAAGGGCGTGGATCTTTATGTGGGCGGGGCTGAGCACGCTGTTTTGCATTTGCTTTATTCACGGTTTTGGCATAAGGTGTTGTTTGATTTGGGGTTTGTGTCTTCCAAAGAACCTTTTCAGAAACTGCGGCATCAGGGCATGGTGTTGTCTTATAGTTATCAGGATAAGCTGGGCGCTTATCATGCATATGAGGAAGTGAATATGTCCGGGAAAAAACCCACTTTAAAAGCCACTGGCGAGCAGCTGCGGGAGCAAGTGGAGAAAATGTCTAAGTCTAAAAAGAATGTGGTCAGCCCGGATGAGATTATTGAGCGTTTCGGCGCAGATGCCATGCGTTTGTATGAAATGTTTATGGGTGATTTTGAAATGCCTAAACCATGGGACATGCGGAGTATTGAGGGGATTTCCCGGTTTTTGAATCGGGTGTGGCGGGTGCAGGGATATGTGAAAAATGGGGCGGCTTCTCAAGAGAAACTGAAACATAAAATAATTCAGGCCGTGACAGAACGGATTGATTCTTTTAAGTTTAATACCGGGATTGCGGCTTTGATGGAGTTTACAAATGCTTTGACTTCACAAGGGGCAAAAGAAGGTGTCAATGCTTCTGACGTGGAGACTCTGGCACTTTTGATCTCTCCCTTTGCACCGCATATGGCTGAGGAAATGTGGGGGAAAATGGGGCATTCATCTTCTGTTTTTCAGGAGGCATGGCCTAAAGCTGATCCTGATTTCTTAAAAGAAGATGTGGTGGAATATCCCGTGCAGGTGAATGGAAAGCTGCGTGACAAGATTCAGGTGTCTGTGCGTTTTGGAAAAGATGAGGTGGTGTCTGCAGCCAAAATGTCTGTCAAAATTCAAGATTGTTTGAAAGGGCAGAAGATAATGAAGGAAATTGTGGTGCCGGGCCGGATGGTGAGTTTTGTTGTTAAGCCGCAATAGATCGTTTTTTGTCAGG
>JANQER010000281.1 GCA_028278255.1 Elusimicrobiota bacterium
GAGAGGGCTTCACGAAGTGAAGGGTGAGGGCCTCAATAGGCTATTTCGCAACTGTCCCATCTGCATTCCTATAATCGGGCGGACACGGGGATCCGCCCCTACGACTTTTATATTTTATTTCCAAAAACGTGTCTAAACGCCTGCGGCAAATAATTCAGTAGATCTCCGGCCACCAAACCCAGTTTTGTTTTGTCTTTCACAGCCAGATCGCCTGCCAAACCATGAATATAAGCGCTGATCAAAGAAGCATGCAAAATTTTTTCCAGGACATCTTGTCCGCTCACTTGCCCGATCAACCCGGCCATCATCCCGCTCAACACATCCCCTGTCCCGCCTGATGCCATGCCTGCATTGCCTGTGGGATTCACAAAAACCTTTTGCCCGTCAGTCACAATGGTCTGATGTCCTTTCAGAACACAAACAACGGGATTTTTGATTTTTGATTTTCGATTTTTGATTGAATCCAAAAACTTCAAAACAGAAACCACACGATCAGCTTGGATCTTGGCGGCTGATGTTTTCAAAAGCCGTGCCAGCTCACCTGGATGCGGGGTTATGATCACAGGCGCTGACATATTTTTGGGCCGACCTGCCTTGGCCATAGCATTAATGGCATCAGCATCCACCACAACCGGCACATCTATTCTTGACAACAGTGTTGTTACAAAATCAATTGTATGAACTGCTGTTGACATCCCAGGCCCCACAACCACGCTTGAAATCCGGCGATGATTGACAAAATTTATCACCTGGCCCACAGCCCGAGGCACAAATGATCCAGCCTTGTCTTTTAACGGCAATGTCATTGCCTCCCAAGGACCGGACCGTGTTCTCACCAACTGACTCTGGGGAACACCCCAAGTCACAAGACCAGCGCCTGATCGCAATGCCCCTGCCGCACATAATCTGGCAGCGCCCATCATTGTTTTGGACCCGGCCAACACCAACACATGTCCAAATACGCCCTTATTGGCCTGCTTCTGTCTTGGCACAAGCCATTTTCTCAACAAAAACGGCTTAATCATTTTAGGGAATTGCAAATTTAGCATTTTAAATATCAAATATTAAATTAATATTTAAAATTTAATATGCTAAATTTAAAATTTCTATCTTTTGATTTCCTTTTCCATACTGGGGCAGTCGCAAGGCTACGCCTCTTTTCTCTATGCCCTATGCCCTGTGCTCTTTGCCATTATATATGGCCATGGCCACAGCATATTGATGCGTGTGAGACAGGGAAAGGCTCAATTTCCGCTCAAAACGTTTTAAATTCCTGCTCAACTCAACAACAGGTTTCCCATTGGGAGCGTTTTTCACTGAAATATCCTTGTGCCCTACCCCTGGCACGCCCAAAGCCTTGTATACAGCTTCCTTGGCCGCAAACCGCACAGCATAATGCTGCGCAGCATTCTTCTTTTCCCGGCAATAAGCAATCT
>JANQER010000309.1 GCA_028278255.1 Elusimicrobiota bacterium
CAATGTGCGTTTCGGCGACCCGGAAGCGCAGGTCATACTGCCTTTGGTGGAGAATGATTGGCTGAGTTTGTTTGAAGCCACAGTGGATAGAAAATTGAGCGACACATCCGTTCAGATGAAATCCGGTTCAGCATTGTGCGTGGTGATGTCTTCCGGCGGATACCCGGGAGACTATGAGAAGGGGAAGGAGATCCAAGGGTTGGAAAATTTTGTCGGCAAACCGGATGTGTTTGTGTTTCATGCCGGGACTTCGCGTGAAAAAGTAAATGGTTCTGTGCTGACCTCAGGCGGCCGCGTGTTGGGGGTGACAGCCGTGGGGCCGGATTTGTCTTCAGCACAGGCGCGGGCTTATGAAGCTGTTCAGATGATCAAATTTAAAGACGCTCATTATCGAACAGATATCGGGCACAGGGCATTGAAGGCATAGGAAATATAAATATTTTTGATTTTAGATTTGCGATTTTTGATTGAAAAAATTCAATAATTTCCTGCGTATCGGCTGAACGGTTTGTTCGCAAGGGCGGATGCATCCCTTCCAACCCTACGACAAGTTGCTTTTAGATCGCAAATCGGCAATCAAAAATCGAAAATGAAAAAGGTTTCCTATTTACTCAAAAATTGATTGAATAGTATTTATTCGGATTAAAGGAAAAGAGATGACAGCCAGAAGAAAAGTGTTGACGCAGGCGCAGGTGGGAACAGCCATTAAAAAATTGGCTGAAAAAATTTATGAACAAATGAAAAAACCCGGCAATGAATGGGCTTTGGTGGGGATCCAAAGGCGCGGCGTGCCTTTGGCAGAAAGGCTGGAAAAATCTTTGGAAGAGTTGGGCGCGTCTCCTTTGTCTGTGGGGACGCTGGATATTACTTTTTACAGGGATGATATGGGGGAAGCGCCTTTGAACCCTGTTGTGCAAGACACCAATGTGCCTTTTGATGTGAACGGCAAAACCATTTTATTGGTGGATGATGTGCTTTATACCGGCCGGACCATTCGTTGTGCTTTGGATGAATTGATGGATTTTGGACGGCCCAATCAGGTGCTTTTGGCAGTGCTTGTTGACCGCGGGCTGCGGGAACTACCCATTCATGCTGATTTTGCGGGTGAGTCTGTGTCCACGAATGAGCAGGAAAGAGTTGAAGTGCATTTGGAAGAAGTGGACGGCGAAGACGCTGTGTGGCTGAATCAAAGCGAGAAGTCCGAAGGTCGAAGTGCGAAGTAAAAGCAAGGGTCTTGGTTTTAAATATGATATACTTCGAACTTCGAACTTTGTCATAGGGGTATTACATTGAAAGACCTAATCGGCTTAGAACATTTATCCGGGGCGCAGATTGAACATATTTTAGAAACAGCCCGTCCCATGAAGTCTTTGTTTACCCGGTCTATTAAAAAAGTGCCTGTTTTGCGCGGGAAAACAGTGGCTTTGGTTTTTTTTGAAGCTTCTACGCGTACCCGTTCCTCCTTTGAGCTGGCTGCCAAGCGCCTTTCCGCTGACACACTGAATCTGGCCATGTCCACAAGTTCTGTGACCAAAGGCGAATCACTGTTGGACACCATGAAGACTTTTGAGGCCATGAAAGTTGATTTTATGGTGCTGCGTCATTCGTCTTCAGGCGCCACTGAGTTGGTGGGACGTGATACAAAAGCACATGTGATCAATGCCGGTGATGGATCTCATGAGCATCCCACGCAGGGGCTTTTGGATATTTTTACGATTTTGGAAAAGAAGAAACGTGTTGACGGGCTCAATGTCGTTATTGTGGGCGATATTCTGCATTCGCGCGTGGCGCGTTCCAATTTTTGGGGCCTGGCCAAATTAGGCGCTCATATCACTGTTTGCGGACCAGCCACTCTGATCCCAAAAGGCATTGAGGACGTGTTTGGCCGAAAGGTCCGTGTGTGTTACAAAATGGAAGAGGCTTTGAAAGACGCTGATGTGATTAATGTGCTGCGGCTGCAAAGGGAAAGGCAGGAAGGGGATTTCTTCCCGAGCCTGCGGGAATACACGGAGCTCTACGGTTTGAATTCAGAGAGACTGCGTTTGGCCAAGCCGGACTGCCTTGTTCTTCATCCGGGCCCCATGAACCGTGGAATTGAAATCTCCTCTGAAGTGGCGGATGGCCCGCGCTCAATGATTTTGGAGCAGGTGACAAATGGTATTGCCATTCGGATGGCTGTGCTTTATTTGTTTTCCGGGCCCAATGGTTTTCCAGCCAATATTTCAGCGGCCAAAAAAGGAAAAAAGAGTTTGCTGGAAATTGGAAATTGAATAGGATTTTTGATTTGCCATTTCCTAAAAACACATTGGAACCACAGATGAACACGGATAAACACAGTAACAACGAAAATATTATGGTTCTTTTTAAGTTAAAATATTTATAAATGTTTTACCGTGTTTATCCGTGTTCATCCGTGGTTGCCTGAGTAGTTGCTTTTAATCAAAAATCGAAAATATAAAACACATGACCGCAAACAATAAATCAAATACGAAATCAACAGAAACTCTCCTAATACGCGGGGGGCGGGTGGTGGACCCGGGCAATCAGCGCGATGCTGAGATGGATGTTTTGATTGAAGGCGAGACAATCTCACGTGTGGCCAAGACCATTCCTGCGCCTGCGGGCGGGCGTGTGCTGGAAGCCAAAGGACTTGTGGTGATGCCGGGCTTGGTGGATATGCATGTGCATTTGCGTGAGCCGGGACATGAAGGCGCAGAAACCATTGAATCCGGGACACGGGCCGCTGCCGCAGGCGGCGTGACAAGCGTTGTGTCTATGCCGAACACCAATCCGCCCATTGACAATGTGTCAGGGATTCGGTTTATTTTAAGACGGGCGGCAGAAACCGGCTTGGTGCGTGTGTGGCCGACAGGATGCATCACCAGACAGCGGGCAGGGGATGGTTTGGCTGAGATCGGCGCCATGGTCAAAGCCGGCTGCGTGGCCATTACAGATGACGGGGATTCTGTGTCTAAAACCAGATTGCTGCGCCGCGCCATGGAATATGCAAAAGTTTTTGATCTTTTGGTGATTGAGCATTCTGAAGATAAGTCTTTGAAGGGCGACGGCGTGATGAACGAAGGCGCTTTGGCCACTCGTCTGGGATATAGAGGCATCCCCAAGCAGGTGGAGTCCATTGCTGTGGCGCGCAATATCGCGCTGGCGGAATTGACCGGCGCGCGCATGCATCTGGCGCATATTTCCACGCGTGATTCCGTTGATTTGATCCGGGCGGCCAAAAAACGCGGCGTGCCTGTGACAGCCGAGACCACGCCTCATCATTTTTCGTTAACAGAAGAAGCTGTTGTGACGTATGGATCAAATGCCAAAATGAATCCTCCGCTGGGTTCAGCGAATGACAGGGATGCGCTTCTAAAGGGATTGGCAGATGGGACCATTGATGCCATTGCCACTGATCATGCGCCTCATACACGTGCGGCCAAAGAGCAGGAGTTTTCCATTGCGCCTTTTGGCGTGGTGGGTTTGGAAACTCTTTTGCCTTTGACCATTACGCAGCTGATTGAACCGGGATTGTTGACATGGTCTGACGCTGTCAAAAGATTGTGTCTGAATCCGGCCAAGATTTTAAATCTTCCCGTGGGGACCCTGTCCGAAGGCGCGCCGGCAGATGTTGTTTTGGTGGACCCGTCAGAAGAGCGTCAAATGAGTTCTTTCAGCTCCAAAAGTCAAAACTCGCCTTTTCTGGGATGGACCTTGCGCGGTTTTTCACAGGCTGTGATTGTCGGCGGCCGCGTGGTGATACGGCGAGAAGCCCTCAAAACAGTATAAGAAAAAAATCCTAAATCATTAAGCCGGAAATAACCAAAATACAATAATCAGACAAAGACCAAATCCCTGGAAATTCAAATATCACACTATGAATTCATTTTATGAAAATGTAATAAGGCCTTGGATGTTTTTGTTGCCGCCGGAAACAGCGCATAATTTGGCTGTGATGGCGCTTAAATGTTCCAAGCCTCTTCAGCCTTTGCTGCGCAGACAATGCCTGGTAAGAGATGAACGCCTTCATGTTAAGCTGGGCGCTTTGTCTTTTCCGAATCCTGTGGGGTTGGCCGCAGGGTTTGATAAAAATGTGGAGGTTTTGGAAGGACTTCAGTCTTTGGGGTTTGGGTTTTTGGAAGCAGGCACTTTAACGCCTAAGTCTCAGCCTGGCAATATGAAGCCCCGTATTTTCCGGTTCCCTGAGCAGGAAGCTTTGGTGAATCGAATGGGGTTTAATAATCAGGGCATTCATGCGGCTGCCAAGAAAATGAACGGGCGAATGAAAATCCCTGTGCCCGTTGGTTTTAATATCGGCAAATGCCGGGGAACGCCGCTGGAAAAGGCAGTTGGTGATTATCGGAACTGTGTGGACGTTTTGTTTGATTGGGCTGATTTTTTTGTTGTCAATATCAGTTCGCCCAATACACCGGGTTTGCGTCATCTGCAGGGCCCTGTTTATTTGGAGCCTCTTTTGCAGGCATTAAGAGAGAAAGTGGATGCGCTGACTCTTTCAAAAAAATGTTTACATAAGCCCCTCCTTTTTGTGAAAATATCTCCTGATGAGCATTTAGATGAAGTTGTTTCTGAAATTGCCATAAAAACCCGCATTGACGGCATTGTGGCGGTGAATACCACGCGTTCCCGGGACGGCCTCCCGGACACAGCCCCTGAAGAAGGCGGCATGAGCGGCCGGCTGCTGAAGACGCGGTCCACTGAAACAATTCGCCGGCTTTATCAGTCGACCAAAGGGCAGCTGCCGATCATCGGTGCGGGAGGCGTGTTCTCAGCTGAAGATGCCTATGAAAAAATTTTAGCAGGCGCTTCTTTGGTGGAAGTCTATACAGGTTTCATTTATAAAGGCTATACGCTCGCAAGAGACATTAACCGCGGCTTGGTGAAACTGTTAAAGCGAGACGGATTTCAATCAGTTCAAGAAGCAGTGGGGAAAGAATAAAATGAATTTTCAATTTTAGATTTGCGACTGCGCTACGCGCAGCGACCGATTCTTGATTGAAAAGCAAAAACATGCTGTGAGCCGGGTCATGGGCCGTTGAGTTCATAGCTCAGAAACTCAAAGCTCATAGCAAGTTTTTATTAAATCGCAAATCGGAAATCAAAAATCAAAAAATTCAGTTAAGGAGCTAAGCATGTCGAAACAAGACAATAAAGCAGCATCAGGTTTGGCGCGCGGGATGCAGTCTTTTGTTTTGATCACTGTTTTTTTAATGGGATTGGCTATTTTGATTATTGAGATTTTGGGCGCGCGTGTGATCAGTCCGTATTATGGATCAAGCGTTTATGCCTGGTCTGCATTGATCACTGTGACATTGGCGTCTCTGGCTGTGGGTTATTTTGTGGGCGGGATATTCGCAGATGCGCATCCGAAAACCAAGTTTTATTTTGGCGAAGTCATTGTGAGCGGTTTTTTGGTGCTGCTGATTCCCTGTTTAAAGAATTCCGTTCTGTCCATGACGTCTTCATTGGGAATTGTGTGCGGTTCATTGGTGAGCGCCACCATCCTTTTTTCGCCCGCGCTTATCGTGATGAGCGCCACCGGGCCTTTGGCCATTCGTTTGATCACTGAGCAGTTTCCATTGCTGGGCAGAGGGGTGGGAAAGGTGTATGCCATTTCCACATTGGGCAGTGTGTTGGGCGCGCTTTTAACAGGATTTGTGCTGGTGTCTCATTTTCCTGTGAATCAGATTGTGTATGCCTGCGGTGTGGGGATTTTGCTTTTGGGCGGGGCCGGGTTTGTTTTGTTGGGACGGCAGGGCGCAGGCGCTTTTTTTATTTTTATTTCTTTGTTGATCAGTTACCCCACTTTGGGCACGCCCAAAGCCGTTAAATCAAATGTGCTGGCCAACCGAAGTTCTTTTTACGGCAGCATGAAAGTGATTGACCATAACAAAAAAAATCGTTTTATGCTGATTGACGGCGTTGTGCATGGGGGCATTGAGCTTCCGTCAAGAGAGTCAAAGGCGGATTATCCTTTTTGTTTTGAACTCATGCCGCACATGAATCCCCGTGCGCGCCAGGCCCTTTTGATCGGGCTGGGGGCCGGGATTATTTCCGAGTCCTTTCGTTTGTATCATAATATAGAAACGGATGTGGTGGAGATTGACCAGGTGGTGGTGGATTTGGCAAAAGAGTTCTTTGGATATGTGCCCACAGGGGAGGTGGCTGTTGAGGATGGGCGCACCTATGTGGAGCGGAACAAAAAGACATATGATTTTGTGATTTTGGATGCTTTTGCCTCTGAGCATGTGCCGTTTCATTTGTTTTCAAAGGAGTTTTTTGATAAAGTGAAGATGCGTCTGTCAGAAGACGGTATTTTTTGCGTGAACACAGTCGGGCTTTATCGCAACAAGGCGTGGGTCTCAGTGTTCAAAACCATTTCAGAAGTGCATCCTTATGTGCGCGTTTTCACCACGCCGGTCAAGGGAAAGGCTTTGGGCAATATTGTTTTCTTTGCTTCTCAAAAGCCTTTCCCCGCGCAAATTGATGTGTCTTCCGCGCGTCCCAGAGCTCAAACAGCTTTTGCCGGCATTCTGCATCATGAGTTCCCTGCGCCAAATGCAAAAGAATTGGCTGAAGCCATTGTTTTTACGGATAATTTTAATCCCATTGATGATCTGTATAAAGAAATCATGGTGGCCTGGCGAAAAAACATTATTGAAACCAGCAAAGAAGTCCTCTTGTTTGAAGGAAGAGCGGAATGAATTGTCAGTAGGGGCGGGGCTTGCCTCCGCCCGGTCAGAGGCAAGTTA
>JANQER010000395.1 GCA_028278255.1 Elusimicrobiota bacterium
AAATGGGGTCTGAAATGAAGGATTGGAACAAAATTTTTCAATCAAAAATCAACAATCAAAAATCAAAAATTTTTGACATCTGCCTCTTTGCCCTTTTATTTATTGCTTTTAGCGCGCTGCCTGTGTCTGCGGGGGCGCCTTTGCAAATTAATTATCAGGGAAAAGTGTCAGACAGCAGCGGCGTGCCATTGGACGGGACGCATAACCTCCAATTTAAAATATTTGATGAGGCAGTCAACGGCAATGAACTCTATGACAGCACGGAAGTGGCTGTGGCTGTGAGCCATGGGGTCTTCAATGTGATCATAGGCGCAGCGCCTATGGCGCTGATCACATCTGATGTGTTTCGTGACACAGCAGACACTTGGCTGGAAGTGACAGTGAATGGCACAGCATTGACCAGACAAAAACTCGTGGCATCTCCTTATGCTTTTGCTGTGGCCGCAGACACCATTGGCACAAATGAAATCATTGATGCCAGTGTGAACACAAATGATTTGGCAGACAATGCTGTGACCAGCGCCAAAATCAGCCAAGAAACCATTACGAATGCAGACATCAGCCCAACTGCTGAATTGTCGCCTGATAAAATCAACGGAGGCAGTTTTCAAGCAGAACCTTATACATTTCCCGGCACAGTGTCTTTGCCGGGTGGAGTGGATTTGAACGGCCGCAGTGCCGGCGCCGGCACTGCCATAGATTTTGGCCCGTACGCATATGATGATCTGACAGCCGGAAAATGGTCTGTGTTAACAGGCGGGCCTGCAGTGAATGCAGATGCTTTGCACACGCATCCCAATTTGGCTTATGCCCCTCATGCGCACACACATGCGCCTGGGTCGCCGCCGCCTGCCGGCACAGGGACGGATCTGATTGATTCTTATTATTTGTCTTTTACTGGCCCCAGCCGCACAGTGACGTCTGTGCATGAATTTAATCCTGCAGCGCCGGGCGCGCCATTTGTATTGGGTGCAAATGCACAGGACCCAGGCACAAATTTTATCACAGGCTTAAATGCAGATCTTTTAGATGGGGTTAATAGTGATGAATTGGCCCTCAGCGCCAGAACCATCAGTCCGGGAACAGGGCTTGTGTTGTCAGCCGGCACCGGACAATTGGACAATGACATGACATTGGCCATAGACACAGCTGTTGTGCCCAGAAAAGGCCAGAGTGAAACCATTACCGGGGAATGGACATTCAGCAGTAGTGATATAAATTTCCCAAACGGCATCTGGAACACTGCCGGGAATGTGGGCATAGGAACCATAAATCCCGGCGCTTATCGGTTGAATGTGAATGGCCCTGTCAATGCAGATGAAGTGTGTTTGTCCGGTGATTGCCGGTCCTCCTGGCCCAACACCAGTTTATGGGTGCGCAACGCTGGTTACATTTCTTATACAGGAAATGTGGGGATTGGCACAAGCAGTCCGGGATACGAATTGGATGTCAATGGACAAGTTAATGCGGAAACAGATTTATGTATAGGCGCTGACTGCCGCGCCTCCTGGCCTTGGCAGACAGACACTTATGGGATTTCATTCCCTTCATCTGTCGGGAATATGGGGGTTGGTGCCAATGCTGTGAGCGGGCAAAGGCTGTATGTGCAAGGGAATTTAAATGTGGCCGGGGATGTGGTGGCCGGCTCTTTTGCAGGCAATGGCGTTGGTATAACGGGATTGGACGCGGACAACATCACAACCGGCGCATTGCCAGTGGCGCGCGGCGGCACAGGCGTGAGCGCCTTATCTGGCAGTGACAGGCTTGTCATGACAAATGCCAGTGGCACCGGGCTGGACACCAGTGTTTTGACAATCAGTGATATTGCCACCATTGATGCCAATGGAGTCAACAATGATATTAATGAGCTCACAGGTCTGAGCACGCCATTATCAGTGTCTCAAGGCGGCACAGGCGGCGGCACAGGCGCTGATGCCAGAACCGGTTTGCAGGCAGCCTGGTGGGGAAGAACCATGACAGGCGCCAGTGGCCTGACCGGCGGCGGGGCTTTGTCTTCTGATATCACGCTCAGCTTGGATGTGGATACGTCCGCCGGCTGCGGCACAGCCACAACAGGAAAACTGTGGTGGAATGGGGCCCAGCTGGTTTGCGGTTCCGATCAATTTGTGGCAGGCGCCATTACGGGCAGCGGTGCCCAAAATTATTTGGCCACATGGAACAATAGCACGGATTTGTCCACTGACACTAATTTATATTTAGAGGGCACAACATTACGCCTGCCTGGAGATATGACATTGACCGGCACAATGGACGGCTTATCTATTCAGAACGATTCAATCGACAGAGACAAAATACAAAACAATTCAGTGGGCTCATCGGATGTGTCTTTTAACTATGCCGGATCAAGCAGCAAAGGCGGTGCTGCCAACAACTTATCTTGTACAACTTGTGTGTCCAGCAGTGAAGTGTCTTTTAACTATGCCGGATCAAGCAGCAAAGGCGGTGCTGCCAACAACTTGTCTTGTACGGATTGTGTGTCCAGCAATGAAGTGGACTTTTTTTATGCAGCCTCAACCAATAAAGGCGGAGGGGCTTCGGATTTGTCTTGTTCAAATTGTGTGTCCAGCAGTGAAGTGAGTTTTAATTATGCCGGATCAAATTCAAAAGCTGGGCCAGCCACTTCTATTTCATTGGACACACCCCCGACTCTTTGCAGCAGTGGTCAATATGCCAGAGGGATAAATGCTTCTGGAAATGCTGTGTGCGCAACTGATGAAACCAATGATTATGTGGAATCCAATGATCTCACTGGTTTGTTTCCAAGTTATGGGATTTTAAAACGCACAGGCGTTAATAGTTTCTCGGTCATTGCGGACAACAGCAGCAATTGGGACACCATGACGGGATGGGGAGATCATGATGGATTGTATTCGTCTTCATCGCATGCGCATTCATATTTGCCTTTGTCTGGCGGCACAATGACAGGAGATCTGTATGCCACATCTATTTATGCCAGAAATACAGCGGCTACGCGGCACATTGTCCTATGGGCAGGCGGTTCCTTTCATGATCTGACCAGCCATGGGGCGGCTTTAACCATCAATCACTGGGGAAATACAAATGTTTTATTCAATGCCGCTGGTTCGGGTAATGTGGGCATAGGAACTGATTCGCCGAATTATAAATTACATCTCAATAATCACGCAGGAGGCAATGATCATTTTCTGGTTGTTGATAGTAATGGAACAGATGTATTTAGTGTCAAAGCTTTTGAGAGTGATGTGGAGGGAAATATAGTCATTAATGGCAGTTTAACCGTGAATGGATGGGTCAATGCGACCGTTAAGAACTTTGAGATTGATCATCCCCTGGATCAGGAAAACAAAAAATTGGTGCACTCTTGTTTGGAAGGGCCGGAAATCAGTGTGTTTTATCGTGGAAAAGCCGCGCTCGTAAATGGCAAAGCCGTGGTTCATCTGCCGGACTATTTTGAGAAATTAACCAGAAAAAAAGACCGAAGTGTTTTGCTGACTTGCGTCAAAGGGGTGTCACCATTGTTTGTGCAGGGAGAAGTCGAAAACGGCCGATTTGAAGTCAGAACAAATGACAAAGGCGACCCCAATCAGGCTTTTTACTGGGAAGTGAAAGCTGTCCGGGCGGATGTAAATCCATTGAAGGTTGAAAAAGACAAGTCGTAATTTGTTGTTTGAAGCACTATAAGTTGACAGAATTTTTAATGTGTGTTATACTGTTAGCACTCCAAAGGGCGGAGTGCTAATTTTATTTTTAACCGGTTTTATGAGAATTCTTTCGGAAGGCGAACAAGAAGATAGAAAACGCAAGCTGCTGCAGGCTGTGATTCATGAGTTTATGAAATCAGGGAAGCCTGTGGGGTCTGCTTGTATATGTGATGAGTACCG
>JANQER010000427.1 GCA_028278255.1 Elusimicrobiota bacterium
CCGTGCGCTGGATGAAGCTGTTCACGTTTATACCACAGACCCTGTCACATGGAAGCGGCTTATGAAACGCTGTCTGTCTTGTCCTTTTCAGTGGGCCAAATCCACGGAAAAATATCTCAATATCTATCAATTGGCCGTCTCCAGAAAACAGGAAAAATGAAAATAACTTTCAAAGTCATCCTCATCTTGATTGGCGTGGCAGGAATTGTGTTTTCTATTGATTCCCTTTTTCGCCGGCACAAATGGGAACAAGACAATTGTGTGGAATTTTGTGTGGACAGTGAGGAACTTTATAAGCTCACCAATAATAAACCGGGTTTCCTGTCTAAACTGTTAACACGTTTTCATCAAATGGGCGTGTCATCTGTTTCTGTTTACTGGGATGGCACGATCTCTTTGTCGCAGCTGATCAAAAAATCAAGTGTGTTTATGGAACATGGTTTTTTGTTGACACTGCGTCCGGCTCTCACGCCTTTTACTGACACATCAATATCCTCTGAGACTGACAATCCCGGCATCACAAACATCCTTTTTGCCGGGTCTTGTGTCAGCGGTTTTCCAGACCAATCTTTAACTGAAAAATGGATGCATTTAACAAAATGGAAATTACCGTGGATAGAGTTTAGCCGCCAGCATGGCCTCAAACACCTGATTCAAACATTTCCAGACAGAGTGGTGCGCGGGCATTCATTGAATGAAACGGAAATGTCCGTTCAAACGCCGGCTTATGTGCTGGCGCGGTACAGGCGTGCTGCCCGTGAAAGAGGGATTCGCTTTTTTTATATACGATTTTTTCCCGGCCTTTCTATTGAACAAAATCTCCATTTTGCCAAAACAATGACACAGGTTTTTTCATCAGATGGTTTTGTCCTGGGGTCGGCCAAAACGCGGTATAGCCCATCGCGGCCCTTCCGCCCTGAACCCAGCTGTGTGGTCCAAGACCTGTCTGTTTTTGTCCGGCAGGGTTTGGCTCTTTTGTCCGCCTGTGTCCTGCCTGTTGTTTTTTTCAGAGTAATGGTGCATCGCCTGCCTTCTCTTTGGTCGCCTGTTTGTCTCACAGGGCTGAATGTGTTCACGGCTTTATTCATTGCTTCACTCTTAAGCCGGCCTGATTTTATGCTGGGGATAAACACTTTTCGCGGCGTCAAAATAGCGCTGGCCCTGCCATTGGTTCTTGCTTTTTGTCAAATGTACGGACTTTCAGAGATCCGTTCTTTTTTAAAAAAACCGGTCACGTTTGGGTTGTTGCTGGCATGGGGGGGAATGGGGATCGTGTTTTTGGTTTATCTGTTCAGAAGCGGACATAATGGTTTTATCGCCGTGAGCGGTTGGGAACATGGGTTGCGTGATCTGTTGGAATCATTTTTTGGCGTTCGGCCTCGATTCAAAGAGTTTCTCATCGGCCATCCTTTTTTGTGGCTTGGCTTTTATTTGATGTTTGATCAATGGAAAAGAAAACAGAGCGCTTCTGACGCATTTTGTATCAGAGATTTTGGACACCTGAGGATTTTTTTGGTCATTGGTTTTATCGGACAACTGTCCATGATCAATACTTTTTGCCATGCCCACACGCCATTGGCCGTATCAATAGAGAGAACGTTTCACGGCTTCTGTCTGGGCACACTGATCGGCGGCATTCTCATTTTATTCACACGGCTTGGCCAAAAATACGGATTCATACAGCTGAGAGAGAAACACGCATGAAAAACAGTCAATGTGTTTTAGGCGGTTATTTTGGTTTTGGGAATGCAGGTGATGAAATGATTTGGGAATGCCTGTATCAAAATGCGCCTGATATCACTTGGCGTATTTTGCATGGAAAACCCGCCAAAGACAAAAACAGTCATTGCGGCGGTGCTGGATCGGTTATAAAGCCGCACAATTCTCAATTTATTAACCGATGGAATCCAATAGGGATTGTCCGTGCCATGATTCAAAGCTGCTCTTTTGTGTTGGGTGGAGGAGAACTCTTTCAGACCCAAACAAGTTTGCTGAGTTTTTTATATTATTGCACTCTTCCTGTTTTGGCCAAATTGTGCGGATGTGCTGTTTTTTTTCATGCCATGGGGATGGATTCACACTTATCTGTGCTTCAAAAAAAAGCACTGAGATTTGTTTTAAAATCTGCACAATCTATTTCTGTCCGCGATCAAAAATCAGGCGCTGTGTTGGATTCAATAGGAATGGCAGGTTTGTACCGGGTTGTGCCTGATCCTGTTTGGTCCTGTCCAGTGGCCCAAACCGTCAGACCCGTCATGCAAAAACGCTTGCTATGGATTCTTCGGTTTTCCGGCATAGAGGACGCCTCTGTTCAAAAATGGCAGAAGGCGCTCAATCAATTGTCTGAAACAACTCACCACACGCATGGATTTATTGTTTTGCATCCCTGGCATGATGACAGGCCTTTGGCCTGTTTATGCCAGGGACTCAGGTTTTTTCACACCATTGAAAAATGGCGCACATCCACAGACATGATTAAGGTCATTCAAAAATATGACACAGTCATTTCCATGCGTTATCATGGGCTTGTGCTGGCCGGCCTTTGCCGGCGTGCTTGTTTGGCTGTTCCAGCGCATCAAAAAGTGGCACATCTGGCTGATTCGTTGTTAATTCCTGCTCTTTCTGTCAATGAATTAAGCGGCTTGGCATTGCGTCATGGGCTGGACAGCGCCTGGCATGCTTTTGGCACAGCACAAGCCCCTGACATTCACATACGCCAATCTCATGCATCCAATGCTGTGCGTCAACTGGTGGAAAACATCAAAGCAATTGATGGACTCTAACCCGATTTTTCAATTGAAAATTTTTTAACTGAAAAATTTGGGCTGATCATTTGGCAAGGTTTTGACAAGCCTCTATAAAATCCCCTCAAAATTTAGTATTATAAACAAATATTTTTAATTAGTTAATTAGTGACTTTATAACCAGGGGAAATTGAGTCGTCACACCAATGTCTACATTTTTTCAAAAATCCCGAGCATTGGCATATGCCTGTGTTTTTATCTTAGGTTTTATGGCTGCTTTTTCTGTGTCTTTGTTTGTGGATCAAAGAGAGATGATTCATCAGCATGTGTCTCATGAATCCGGTGAAGTGGCATGGGTTGTTTTCCTGAAGGGGGATGCCAACAAAGATGTGATAGAGGAATCCATCCGGTCTTTTCCTGGGATACATTCCATCCATCTCATCTCAAGCCTCGAAGCCATGGAAGCGGCCAAAAACAATCCTGCGCTTTCCAAAAGCTTGTCTTTCACAGGGCGCAATCCTTTCCCTGACTCATTTGATGTGCGGTGGGACCCCTTTTTCCTGCGGAAAGATTTTTTGGCGCACGTCACAAAAACCGTGTCTTCTCTGAAAGGGGTGGACAAAATAGGGTATGACAAACCACGTGTGAAGCGTTTGACCATGATTCAACGGGTGCTGAGTATTTTTGATTTAACCGTGTTGGGCCTCATGTGGGTGACAGCGCTGTTGCTGGTGATTCTCACAGGACGTTTATTGTTTTTTACCCGAGGGCCTTTCCCCAAACATCAGTTGATATTGAGTGTGGCCATCGGTTTTTTAGGGGGCAGCCTGGGATCTGTTCTTTCACAGAGATTTGTTCTGACTTTTTCATGGCATGTTCTTTGGTCAGGCGCTGTTATTGGGTTATTGTTGGTCCTCTGGCAGAGTGCATTTCAAGATCAATAATGGGCTTGGCATGCTTTTGCTCAAGGGGCTTTTTCTTTGGGTTCGGTTTATGAGACATAGTGTTTTTCTTATTGGTGTGTTTATGTGTGTGGCTGGGAGCAGTGTTTGGGCGGCCACTGACAAAGACATTCGGTCCAAGCAAAATGATCTGGAAAAGATTCAAAAAGAATTGACCAGAAAAAAAAATGAAAAACGCGAGACAGTTCATAAAGAAAAAGAGCTTTCCAAAGAAGTGGAAAGAATTTCTCAGGAATTAAAATCGTCTCGTGAAGCTTTGTCCCATGTGGAGTCCAAACTGCGCGAGGCCGAGAAAAACCGTTCTTCCGCAGAAGAAAGATTGTGGGCATCCCAATTGGGCATTGATCAGTGGCGGGATCTTTTGATCGGGGAAATGAAGCATTATTATGAGCTGTCTTTGACGGAAAAAGACAGCCGGTTTATAGAACTGGCCTATCGTCAGGCTGTTATTGGCGATAAAGTGACTGGTCTCGGTTTTGCTTTGCAGCAGCATGCGGAAGTGGAAAGTTTGCGCAATGAATTGGTGGAATCTGAAGTGGCGTTCCAAAAACTGAAACTTCAAAGAAAAAAAGAAGCGGAACGCGTGAAAGCCGCACAAGGGAAAATGCGTTCATTGCACAAAACAGTGAAAGGACGCCGGGCTGTTTTGGAAGAAGACATCAAAGACTTAAAGCAATCAGCCAAAAAATTTGAAAACCTGATCCAAAAACTCATTCGGGAACAAAAAGAAGAAGAAGACAAGCTTATTCAAAAGGCCAAAAAATCCGGTTGGTTAAAAACAGGCCGGTTGCCGGTTGACAAAAAAAGAGGGAAACTGCCTTGGCCGATTGAGGGAGAGGTTGTGGAACGTTTTGGCCGTTCCCGTCACCCTGAACTGGACACTTATGTGTTTTCCAATGGCATTAAGCTGAGACCAAAATCTTCCGGAAAAGTTCGATGTGTTGATAAGGGGGAGGTGCTTTATTCAGGCGCTTTTATGGGATACGGCTTGATGGCCTTGGTGGCACATCCGAATAATTTGCATAGTATTTATGCGCATTTGGGTGATTTACGAATATCCCGGGGCGATAAAGTGTCAGTCGGCCAGGTCATAGGTCTGCCGGGAAAAGACACGGAAGCGCGTCCATTGGTTTATTTTGAGCTTCGCGTGTCAGGCATTTCCGTGGATCCTCTTGTGTGGTTAAAATGAACCACTATTATAACTTCAATGAAGAAATAGAAGCCGATTTCGAATGACCTGTTTTATTGAACTGAAAGGAGTCTAAAATGAAAAAAAGAAAAATAATTGGTTTGATTTTTGGAGCTGTTTTGTTGACAGGCACATTGCTGCCGCCTGTGCGATCAAGCGTGAACCAGACCTATGAACAGATAAAGCTCATTGTAGACATTTTGCAGCATGTCAAACAGCAGTATGTGGAAGATGTGGATCAAAAATCTCTGATTTACGGTGCTGCTGCCGGCATGGTGCGGACACTGGACCCTTTCAGCCAGTTCTTAGAGCCTGATGCCCACAGTGAAATGATGACAGGTACTTCCGGAAAATTCGGCGGACTGGGGATTCGGATCGCTATCCGGGACAATTGGCTCACTGTGATCACACCATTGCCTGATACACCGGCTTACAGAACAGGGATTTTGCCGGGCGATAAAATTGTCAAGATTGAAGGGGAGAGCACTCAGGGAATAACCTTAATGGATGCTGTAAAAAAATTGCGCGGGAAACCCAAAACAAAAGTCAATATCACTGTTTTCAGGGAAGGAGAAAAGGACCCGATTGATTACACCTTGGTGCGTGAAATTATCCGCATCCGCAGTGTCAAATCCATGATATTGAAAGACCATGTGGGGTATATCCGTTTGAATGAATTTATCCAGCCGAGCGTGACAGATTTGCTCAAGGCTTTAAAAAAGCTGGAAAAAGAAGAGATGGGTTCTCTTGTTTTGGATTTAAGAAACAATCCCGGAGGGCTTTTAAACTCCGCCGTTGATGTCTGCAAAGTTTTTATGGGGGACAATAAGCTTATTGTGTATACGGAAGGGCGTGCACAGCCGCGTCATGAATTCCGGGCGGACAAAAAAGCGCCTTATGCGCATTTGCCTTTGGCTTTGCTCATCAATCATGGGTCTGCTTCAGGGTCTGAAATTGTGGCCGGTGCTTTTAAAGATCAGCGCCGGGCCATCATTATAGGCAGTGAATCATTCGGCAAGGCCAGCGTACAATCCATTGTCCCATTGGATGATGGCTCGGCTTTGCGATTGACCACAGCCAAATATTATACGCCTTCCGGTATGTCCATTCACCGGGATGAGAAAACAGGCAAGGGAGGCATTTCACCGGATATTGTGATTGACATTGCCCGTCAAACCGAGGCAGCTTTGCAGCGGCAGTCTCAAGAAATCTATGCGCGTGACGAAAAACCCAAATCAGCGGTGAAAGAAGACGAAAAGGTAAAAGATGAGGTCTTGGAGCGCGCTGTGGAAATATTAAAAGCACAGGAGTTGTTTACCAAAATCAAAAACAAATGAACAAATTGGGACTGTTGCGAAATGCTTTTTTCCTTCAAATTCCCTCTCCTGTCTCTGACGGGAGAGGGCTTCACGAAGTGAAGGGTGAGGGCCTCAATAGGCTATTTCGCAACTGTCCCAAATTCAGGGAGAGACTGCGTATCCATTCCTCACGCGGGGGGATATTGTTTGATGTTTTTCTCATCCTCCTGACAGTGGCGGTGGGCGCTTACATATGGTTTTTGTTGGACAATCGTCATGCATCAAAACCCGCGCTTGTGTGGGAATCAAACCCAGCTGACAGCAGGCCTGTGCACAACATCAATGAGCGAAGCGCTTGGCTTCAGGGAGAAGTCAGGAAGATATTGCTTCAGCATGGGATTGATGAAGTGTCTGTGTCAAAGAACTATACGCAGCAGCGCAGTGGTCGCGGCGCCCAGTGGGTGGAAGACACATTGCAGATCATTGTGCCCGACACATTCGATGAAGGAAAATTTTTTAAAGATTTACAGCCTGTGATTCAAAAAGAAGGTTTTCAAATCATCAAAAACACTTCCATCGGAGGAAAATGGACTTTGGAAATGGGCGATCACAACCGTGTCTTTGAACGACTGATTATCAAAAAATCATCTTAAATGTGTCAGTATTTCCCTTTTGAAATTGGCCATTGTCTCTTGGTGATAGGAATTTGTTTATTTCCGGCTTGTCCGGGTTAGGGGGTTTGTTGCATGTCGAAAAATATAAAAGTGCTGGGGATTGAAACATCCTGTGATGAAACTGCTGCGGCTGTGGTTGAAAACGGCCGTCACATATTATCAAATGTTATTTCTTCACAAGTGGCGATTCATCAACAATATTCAGGAGTGGTCCCTGAATTGGCCAGCCGTGCACATGTGGAAAACATTCAAGCGGTTCTGGAAGCAACCCTGAAAGGCCAAAACAGCCGTCATACTGATCCTTTTC
This sequence comes from Elusimicrobiota bacterium, assembly GCA_028278255.1. Lineage (GTDB taxonomy): Bacteria > Elusimicrobiota > Elusimicrobia > FEN-1173 > FEN-1173 > JANQER01. Next base: position 7,175 of record JANQER010000427.1, read on the forward strand.
CCAAAACTTTGCCAGTGGATGTTATTGCTGTCACAGAAGGGCCGGGGTTGGTGGGGTCTTTGTTGGTGGGCAAAATCGTGTCTGAGATGCTGGCCTGGGTTTACCAAAAACCGCTGGTGGGGGTCAATCATTTGGAGGGACATTTGTATTCTGTTTTGCCCGGCAATCCTGAATTAAATCCTCCTTACTTGGCGCTGGTTGTTTCCGGCGGACACACAGAATTGATTTATGTTCAAAAATATGGTGTTTACAAGGTTTTGGGCCGCACACGCGATGATGCCGCGGGCGAAGCTTTTGACAAAGTGGCCAAACTGCTTGGATTGGGGTATCCGGGAGGTCCTGTGATCAACCGTTTGTCTGCTAAGGGAAATCCCAGGGCTGTCTCTTTTCCCAGACCGTATTTGGAAGGCAGTTGGGATTTTTCATTCTCAGGATTAAAGACAGCTGTTTTGTATTTTTTGCGCGACAATTCATCTGTGACGCTTTCCAAGAAAAAAACAGCGGATGTTTGTGCCAGTTTTCAAGCGGCTATTATTGATGTGCTGGTGAAAAAAACCATTTCAGCTGCTGAAAAGTATGGGATCAAACATATTGCCATTGGCGGCGGTGTGTCAGCCAACACAGCGCTCAGAAATGCTTTTTCATTGCATGGGAAGAAGTTCAAAATTCACACAGCCTCTCCACTCCTTTGCACGGACAATGGGGTGATGGTGGCTGTGGCGGGTTATTACAAACATCTCAAATCTGCCCGGAAAAAATTCATCCCGGAACCCATCACTGTTGATTCGACCCTGACAGTTAAAAATTGGAAATAAAATCAAAAATCGCAAATCAAAAATCAAAAATTTAATCTATGCTTTCTATCGGACAAGTCAAACTTGACAATCCTTATATTTTGGCGCCCATGGCCGGGATCAGCGACCCGCCTTTTCGCAGGCTCTGCAAAAAAGGCGGGGCCGGAATGGTCTGCGCTGAAATGGTGTCAGCCAATGCGCTTTTTTTTAACAGCAAAAAATCTCTGCACATGCTGTCCACTTATGAGGATGAGCATCCTGTGAGCATGCAGGTTTTCGGATGCGACCCCAAACGTTTGGCATTGTCCGCCAAAAAGGCGGAAGAGTCCGGAGCGGATGTTATTGATTTAAACAGCGGGTGTCCGGTGGCCAAAATTTATAAAACAGGCGCTGGGATCAGCCTGATGAAGAATGAGTCTCTGTTTTCGCAGTGCGTGGAAACCATGGTCAAAGCTGTCAGAGTCCCGGTGACAGTGAAGATGCGTTTGGGATTTCAAAAACAGCACAATCTGTCAAAGCGGTTCGGACAATTGGCAGAATCAGCCGGGGCAAGCGCTGTGGTTGTGCACGCACGTTATATGGATGATCATCATGCCGGCCCGCCTGATCTGGAGGCATTGAGTGACACTGTGGCGACCTTGCGTGTGCCTGTGATTGGAAACGGCGGGGTCTCTGTTCACCATGATGTGTCCCATATGATGTCCAAAACCCATTGTGCTGGTGTGATGATCGGTCAAGCCGCCATAGGCAATCCCTTTATATTTGATGAAATCAATGACGCGCCTCAAAACACAGGAAACAAAATGAAACAAAAGAAAATGGCTCGTCGATTTGAACTGTTCAAGGACCACGCCAAAATGATGGTGGCTTTTTATGGGGAGGAATTGGGCATCAAAAGATTCCGGAAATTCATATCATCTTATGTCAAAGGAGTCCCGGCGGCCGCAGAGTTCAGAGACAAAGCCTGCCGTGTGACAGTTTTGTCAGAGCTGTATAAGCTCATAAACACACTCGCCGCCAGGCAGGATCATGCGACAATGTCAAAATGTCATTTGACAGAATAATAAGCTTGTGATACGATTACAAAACTAACCCGAATTTTTCAATTGAAAAATTCCCTTCGCAGCGCTCAGGAGGGCTTCGCCCTGGGTTCACCCCTCGGAACATGGCCGCACAGCGGCCATATTCCGAGCCCTGCGGAAAAATTTTCATTTTCACTTTTTTGTAAATCAATCATTGACGACGATATTGTGCGACTGAAAATTTTGGGCTAAATTACTTGAAAGGAACGTTTGAGATTATGGGTATTAAATTTGGCACTTCAGGCTGGCGGGCGATTATAGCGGATGAATTTAATGTCTCGAATTTTCGGGTGCTGGTGCAATCAATTGCGGATTATCTGCGTCAAGAGGAATTGCATAACAGTTCGGTGATGGTGGGGTATGACACGCGTTTTATGTCAGAAAAATTTGCGCATATGGCTTCGTCCATTTTGGCCGCCAATGGGTTTGAAACGGTTCACTGCACCCGCGACACCCCGACACCTGTGATTGCTTTTGAAATTCTGAGGCAAAAAGCCGCGGGCGGGATCAATATCACAGCCAGTCATAACCCCCCGAATTATTCAGGCGTCAAATTCAGCTCTGCCTGGGGCGGGCCGGCTTTGCCGGAAACAACACGGCGTATAGAAGCCGGTTGTGAATTGTATTTTTCAGGAGAAGCCACACCCAAAACCAGCCGGGACCTGGTGGGGGTGAAAAAAAGATTGATTGTGCCGTTGGATCCCATGCCGCACTATTTTAAACAGCTGGAAAGAGTGATTGACACAAAGATTCTCAAAAAGGGAAAGATCCGTGTGGTGGTGGATGCTTTGTGGGGAGCCGGGCGTGATTATTTAGATGGATTTTTGCGTCAAAACGGGGTACAAGTCACTGCTTTGCACACGGACAGAGACGTGCTTTTTGGCGGCAAGAGTCCTTCGCCGGATCAGGACACATTAAGTGATTTATACGCTGTGATGAAAAAGCAAAAGGCACAATTGGGATTGGCCACCGACGGGGATGCAGATCGTTTCGGCCTAATGGATGTGAACGGCCTTCTTTTGAATCCCAATGACTTTTTACCGCTGGTCTTGGATCATCTGGTGAAAACGCGCGGGTGGAAAGGCGTGGTGGCGCGCAGTGTGATGACATCTCATTTTTTAGATGCTGTGGCCAAAAAACACGGTTTGTCTGTTCAGGAAACACCTGTGGGTTTCAAGTATATAGGTGATGTCATGGTGCATGAAAATTCAGTTTATCCTGCCACAGACGGCGGGTTTGTTATGGGGGGAGAAGAGTCAGGCGGTATCACCATCCGCGGACACGTGCCTGAAAAAGACGGCATTATGGCTTGCCTCTTGGCAGCGGAAATTGTATCTGTGACCAAAAAGCCTCTCTACAAATCAGTGGAAGAATTAAAAAAAGAAGTGGGTGGGTTTTATTCCGAAAGGCTCAATTTTCATGTGTCGAACGACAAAATGTTGTCTTTAAAAGAAAAAATGCGGCACAGCCCGCCCACAAAATTCGGCGGAATGACTGTCCGCCGTATTGTCGAAACAGACGGACACAAATTTATTTTAACCGATGGCAGCTGGATAGGTATACGATTGTCCGGCACAGAGCCTGTGGTGCGTATTTATTTGGAAGCCAATGACAAAAGCAAGCTCAAGTCCTTGGAAAAAGCCGGAAAAATACTGGCTGAGATTAAATAATTACAAAAAAAGGAGATATTATCATGGTTTCGAAGGCAAAGAAAAAACAAAAAAAAGCAGCACAGACATCTGTCAAGAAAGTGCCCAAAATTTCAAAAATACTGGCCAGGGAAATTCTTGATTCACGCGGCAATCCCACAGTCGAAGTGGACCTTCTGCTCACAGACGGGTCTATGGGGCGGGCGGCTGTTCCATCAGGCGCTTCCACAGGCATTCATGAGGCGCTTGAACTTCGCGATGGCGACAAAAACCGTTATATGGGCAAAGGTGTGGTGAAAGCTGTCAATAATATCAACCGCATTATTGGGCCTGCTCTTAAAGGGAAGGACCCGTTTTCTCAAAAAGAGGTTGATGAGTTGATGCTCAAGTTGGATGGCACTGAGACCAAATCAAAGTTAGGCGCGAATGCCATTTTGGGTGTGTCAATGGCATGTGCCCGCGCCGCTGCTTTGTCAAAAAGAATGCCTCTTTACGCCTATATCCGAAAAGCATTCAAAATCAGAGACAAAGATTATGTGTTTCCAGTGCCTTTGATGAATATCTTAAATGGCGGTGCGCATGCAGACAACAATGTGGACATTCAAGAGTTTATGATCATGCCGGTCTGCGGCGGACATTTTAGAGAAGCTCTTCGGGCCGGAGCGGAAATCTTCCATTCCCTGAAAAGCGTTCTCAAGAAATCAAGCCATAACACATCTGTCGGAGATGAAGGGGGATTTGCACCCAATCTCAAATCAAATGAAGAAGCCATACAAGTGATATTGCAGGCCATAGAAAATGCCGGTTACAAGCCTGGCAAAGATGTTTTCCTGGCGCTGGACTGTGCGTCCAATGAGTATTTTTCCAATGGGCAGTATCGCTTGGAAGGTGAAATGATCATCAAAGATCGTTCCTCCAAAGAAATGATAGATTACTATGAAAACTGGGTGGACAAGTATCCTGTGGTCTCCATTGAAGACGGTCTGGCTGAAGATGATTGGGAAGGATGGAGTTTAATGACCAATCGGCTCAAACGGAAAATACAGCTTGTTGGCGATGACCTTTTCGTGACCAACACCAAACGATTGAAAAAGGGAATTGACAACAATGTGGCCAATGCCATACTGGTCAAGGTCAATCAGATCGGGTCCTTATCGGAGACTGTGGCTTCGGTCCAAATGGCCCAGTCCGCTGGCTATGGGACCATTATTTCTCATAGATCAGGGGAAACCGAGGACAGTTTTATTGCGGATTTGGCGCTGGCATTGAATGCCGGCCAAATTAAAACAGGTTCTGCCTCACGTTCTGAACGTATTGCCAAATATAACCAATTGTTGCGTCTAGAAGAATCACTCGGCAGCAAAGCCGTGTTCTTAGGCAAAAAATCTTTTGCCCGGTAAGGGATTAACCACAGAACACGCAGAGAACACAGAGAAATAGATAGTCAAAAATGTGCAGAGATCTATATGTCTTGTTGTGTTCGCATGAGAGAGAGGTGGCTTTTGGTTTTTATTTAGAGTGTTTCTCTGTGCGCTCTGTGGTTTGATCGATAATCTATGAATCGAAAAAAAATATTTTGGATAGGCTTGGTGATATTGGTCTTGGGAGGATTGATGTCAAGCGGGGGAATACGCCGTTTCCTTTCGCACAAGAAAGAATATAACCGTCTCAATGAGCAGCTCATGGAGACACAGGCCCGTCTTTCACAAAAACAAAATCTGCTTGACCGGGCGCAAGGGGATGATGCGTTTTTGGAAATGGAAGCACGCCGGAATTTAAGTCTTGTACGAAAGGATGAAATTGAATTCCGGTTTGTGGAAACCAAGGAAAACCATGTGTCATCTGAAAAAATGGAGAAGATAGACGGGGCAGGCAGGTAAATCCAAAGCCCAAAGTTCAAAATCCAAATTAAAACAACAATAATGAAGAAGGAAAGAACAATATCCCACGAAGTCCCTTACAAGGTGGTTTTGGTGGAGCCTGACATTCCCTGGAACACAGGCAATGTGGGTCGGACGTGTTTGGGGTTAAATGCAGAGCTCTATTTGTTGGGGCGTTTAGGCTTTTCTTTGGAGGACCGCTATTTAAAGCGATCCGGATTGGATTATTGGTCAAAAGTTCCTCTCACAGTGCAATCTGATATACAAGCGTTTTTCAATGACAAACCATTGGAAAAAGTATTCTTTTTTTCAACAAAGGCAAAAAAATCATATTATGAGACAACTGTACCTTCAGGCGCTTATTTGGTTTTTGGCGCAGAAACAAAAGGGCTGCCTGCCTTCTTGCATCAACAATATCCTGAAAGATTTTTTAAGTTGCCCATCACAAAAGCCATACGGTCATTGAATCTGTCGACTTCAGTCGGGATGGCCTTGGGTGAAGCTGTGAGGCAAAACACAAAAGGAGAATCAATATGTCAAATTTAACACACACATGCGGATGGACGCATGGGCCGGAGGACAAATTTTGCCGGGGATGCGGGGAAAGAATATTCAAGGTGTCGCGGGACTATGTGGAGATTGTGAAGGAAATGGGAGATTTGCGGAATGCTGTGCGGGAAAAACCCAATCCAGCTTATGCCGGCGTGGGCATGATGATGCACAATATTTTGGCCTGGGCGTCTGGAGAAGCCCAAACCCGTCCCACCATGCTTTTGGACGAGTTTGAAAAAATGATGGATCGTTTTCCCGGCGGCATAGGCGGTTTTGGCTTTCCGCCGCCCAAAGAATAGACCCTTGTGATCAAAAGGAGTTGGCGATGAACTCAATATCCGAATTAATGAAGCAGACTTTTTTGGGCAACCAAGTGTCAAGCTATTTAATGGCTTTGGCCATGATGACAGCTGGTTTTCTGGTTCTCAAAGTCATTGAAAAAATAACCCTGAAAATATTCAAATCCAAAACAGAGGAAACCAAATCGACTTTTGATGATTTCATTGTCACTGTGCTGGACGAATCCATTGTGCCTCTTTTGTATTTTGGGATTGTTTATCTGGGAGTTCATCGTTTGGTCCTGCCTTCTGTGGTCAATCAGATCTTTGTGATTGTCGCCATTGTGCTTTTGACGTTTTTCGGGGCGCGGTTTGTTATTCGTTTGATCACGCATGTGTTGATTGAAAATCTGACGCAAAAAAACTCTGCCGTCAACAAACAAGCTCTTAAGGTGATTGTCCCGGCTTTCAAGTTCATTATATGGGGTATCGGATTAATATTCCTTTTGGATAATCTTGGCATCAAGATCTCAGCGATTGTGGCTGGTTTTGGAATCGGCGGTATTGCTGTGGCCATGGCCGCGCAAGCGGTTCTTGGCGATCTGTTAAGCTTTGTGGCCATTGTGTTTGACAAGCCTTTTGTGATCGGTGATTTCATTATTGTGGACGGCTACTTGGGCGTGGTGGAACATATTGGGATCAAAACAACACACGTGCGCAGCCTTGGCGGGGAGCTGATTGTTTTTGGAAATTCCAATCTCATTGGATCCCGTATCCGAAATTATAAACACATGGAAAAAAGACGTGTTGTGTTTGGTTTCGGGGTGACTTATCAGACGCAGCATGCGCAGCTTAAACAAATTCCGGATATGGTGAAAAACATTATTGCTCAAATCAAGGACACTGTTTATGACCGCTGCCATTTTCAATCGTTTGCGGATTCCAGCCTCAATTTTGAAACTGTTTATTACGTGCTTTCCGGTGATTACAACAAATACATGGACATTCAGCAAGAGATCAATTTGGGCGTGAAAGAGCAATTGGAAAAAGCCGGGATTGAGTTCGCTTATCCCACGCGCACATTATACCTTTCGCAAAATCAGGATCAAAAAGTGGCTGCGTCATAAAGCCAAGGACATGTCAACAAAAACAACCTCACATCAATCATTCACTGAAGAAGATATCCTTCAGATAAGAGAGTCAGGCCTCACACTTGAAGACGTGTGTAAGCAGCTGCACCTTTTCAAAAACCCCTCGAATCATCTCCGGATTGACCGGCCTTGCACCCTTCACGACGGCATCCATGTGCTGGATGATGCTGACCTTTCCCATTATATTCAAACAGCAGAAAAAGCCCAAAACCAGGGACGGTTGTCAAAATTTGTTCCTGCTTCTGGAAAAGCCAGCCGTATGTTTAAATTCTTAGAGGTGGCCTTGTCCTCTTTTGGCGATATGGACACCAAAAAAATAGAGAAGCTTTCAGCAGAAGGACACACAGACGCCAAAGAAACACTGAAGTTTATTCATGGATTGCCTCGTTTTGCTTTTTATCAGGAATTAGAGGACGCGGCAGAAAAAGCGCAAAAACCTCTTGGCACAGTGCTCAAAAAAGGGGAATTCTCTGATATGATCGGATTCCTCCTTTACGCCAGGCCCACGAATTACGCGAATCTCCCCAAGGGACTGCTCAAGTTTCATCGCTATCGCGGCGAGAGCCGGACAGCTTTTGAAGAGCAGCTGATTGAATCTGCAGATTATTTGCGTGATCAAAAAGGAAATTGTCGTGTGCATTTTACAGTATCCCCCGAGCATGAAACGCTTTTTCAATCATTTGCTGGCAAGGCCATGCACAAATATGAAAGCGCCTATCAATGCCGGTTTCAAATCATTTTTTCTCTTCAAAAAGCACAGACCCGTGTCTTGGCTGTTGATCCGCAAAATCACCCGGCGCGCTTAAAAAACGGACAGCTTCTTTTTCGTCCTGGCGGACATGGCGCATTGCTGGAAAATCTGAATGACCTCTCAGGAGATATTGTTTTCATCAGAAACATAGACAATGTGGTGTCAGAAGCTTACATGCCGGAAACACGCCGCTGGGAAAAAATAATGTCAGGGTATTTGCTCGAATTGCAAAGCGCTGTTTTTAGGTGGATATCATGCCTGATGTCTCAACACAAAAGTGAGCGTGTGTTACAGGGCGCTCTTGAATTTGCCTCCAAACATCTATCTGTTTATTTTCCTGAAGAGTTGGCAGCATCACCCCATTCTGTCCGATATAAATTTTTGATAGACAAACTCAATCGGCCTTTGCGTGTGTGCGGTATGGTGGAAAATTCAGGTGAGCCGGGCGGCGGTCCGTTTTGGGTCAAGAAAAAATCAGATGGCTTGTCGCTTCAGATTGTGGAAGGATCGCAGATTGATTCACAATCGGCCCGTCAAAAATCTCTGTTTTCATCTTCCACGCATTTTAACCCTGTGGATATGGTTTGCGGACTGAAAGATTGGCGCGGCAAAGCTTTTGATCTCAGACACTATGTGGATGAACAAGCTGTTTTTATTTCTCAGAAGTTTGAAGAAGGCAAGGAAATAAAAATCCTTGAACTGCCCGGTTTATGGAACGGGAGTATGTCAGATTGGAACACAGTTTTTGTGGAGGTTCCCAGGTCAAATTTTTGTCCAGTCAAAACCATCAATGATTTATTGCGCGACAGGCATCTCCCGTCAGTGCTGGATCTCCCTCGCAAAAAAACATGAATTGTTGGCAGAAATCAGGACTTTTCAGGGTTTTTTTGAATAATTCTGTCGAGGATAATCATTGTGATTATCCTCGACACTCAAAAACACAATGGAACAAAAGAAAGTCTATTGCTGAGGCACCCGTTTTTTGGCTTTGTCCTTGTTTTCCTCATAAAATTTTTTAATATCTTCAATATGATCAATAACAAGTTTGGCTTTTGTGAGACCAAAAGTGAAACCATAAGTGTCTGTTTCATTTTGCTTCAATGTGATCGTGATGTTGCCCTTGAATTCGCCAATAGTATGCATTGTTGTCTCCTTGCTGATTTTTAAATCAATGAATTAATAATGACATATTTTGATCAATATTATAATAAAAAATATAAAATATTGTCACATAAAAAACAATAAAGCCATCCTCCCCTATAAGGGACTGATGGCTTCACAATTGCGGGGGTAGGATTTGAACCTACGATCTCGAGGTTATGAGCCTCGCGAGCTACCAGACTGCTCCACCCCGCTTTGTTATTATATCAAATGATCTTTATAGTAGTCAAATATATAAAACCTCTACCCCAAGTCCAATATACTTGATATGATTTATATAATAAAATATGAGATACAGAGAATATAAACCCAAAAAAAACGTGAAAAAATGGTCGTTAATGGATTTTTTTTATCCATTGGTTTTATTGATTTTATTGGCCATGCTGGTTGTTCCCAATATCGGGAATATTATTCGCCGGATGAATGAAAAATCAAATCTCAAAAACATTGAGGAAATTCGTGCGGCGATCATGTTGTATTATGCCAACAGCGGTGGAAACTATCCTGTGGATTTGTATGAGCTCAAGGCCCCACGCGGCAGTTATCTGAAAGGAAGCATGAGTGTGTATACAGCCGAGCATGGCGTTATTTCCTTGGTCCAAATGCTTGATCAGCCGGATGACAGTCTGGACAATGGCGGATGGGTTTATATTAATTCAGGTCCTGATATCGGAACAGTTTACATTGCTTGCACACATGTGGATTCGAATGGAAAGGTGTGGAGCCAATATTAACGCTGTATTCGATATGCTGGGTGAAAACTTTTAAGGAGGATTTATCAATGACAGAAAAACAGGAAATGTTTCATGACCAGAATTTGGCATCCCTTGTTGGGAGATATGCCACGCCTTTGGCGATCCTTTTAGTGAGTTTTGGGATTTTCTTTTCTCCGCCGACAAAGTTTTTTCTTTGTTTGAGTATTGGATTGTTGCTTTTGGGTATGATTTTTAATTTGTCATATGGGCGCATTATTAAACATTTGGATGATAAAGCAAGGGGGATAATGGCTAAATTCCGAATGGGTATTAATGTGGGCATCAATGCAGTGCTTATTTATATTTTAGGCAACCATTGGCAGCCCATGTGGTTGCTGTTGGCATTAACACCCATTGCCACAGCTATTTATTCCACACGTAAACACACGATTGGGATGTCACTCAGCGTGTCTGTATTGCTGTTGTTGATTCACCTGACACGTGGAGACAATGCCCCTCATGCATGGGGTCAGCAAATTGCTTATGTGTCATTTATTCTTCTGATAAGCCTCATGATCAATGAGCTGGCTCATCTGGCTTTGAAGAGGGGAAATGGATTTCAGCCTCCAGAACAAAGAATAGAAAAATAAATAATTGTCTATTTGTTTGTTGCTGCATTGACTGTCAATGCCAAAGGCTGAATTGACAATCCGGTGATTCTCATGAGGGAGGAAGACGCAGGCTTTCCGGCGGGTTGTTTTTTAAAAATCATATGAAAGAAAAAAGAATCGAAAGACAGATCTCTCTTTTCAATGTGCCTGAATCGAAAAAGATCAGCAGTGTGATTAAGAGAGACGGACGTGTTGTTTCATTTGATAAGTCTAAAATCATCAACGCCATTTTTCGCGCGGCTCAAAGTGTTCAAGGAGAGGACAGGGAATTGGCAGAGAGATTGGCGGACAATACGTTTAAGATGATTCATGATGTTTATCCGGCCGGGGCCACCCCTTCTGTGGAGGAAATCCAGGACATTATTGAAAAAGTTCTTATTGAGAATGGTCATGCCAAAACAGCCAAAGCCTATATCCTTTACCGAGCAGAACACCAAAGAATACGCTTAAAAAAAGACGAGCAGATTGTTGTTGACGATACCATTCCTTATAAAGTCCTCTGGAAGGTTTTTTTATGGAATGTGGATCATCAGTGTCACACTGTTGACAAAATCAATACGCATATCAAAAACAAAACTTTGGGGAAGTTGATTCAAGAGTCTGAAAAAGCCTACCATGATGAAATCGACAAAGTCTCAGCACTGATATTGAAACGTTTGCCGGATGTAAGGCTTGTGGTTGTGGCAGGCCCTTCAAGCTCAGGCAAAACCACCACCACCACGAAGATCAGCGAGAAATTAAAAGAAAAGGGCGTTGATTTTGTATTAATGAATCTGGATAATTATTTTCTCGATCTTGACCAGCAGCCGCGGGATGAGTATGGGGATTATGATTTTGAAAAACCTGAAGCCCTTGACTTGGATCTGATCAATGAACATTTGGAAAGTTTGCTTGATGGCAAAACAATTCAGATGCCTTATTATAATTTTAAGTCAGGAAAACGCGAGAAAAAGACGCAGGCATTTAGGCTGCTTCCGAATCAGATATTGCTCATTGATAGTCTGCATGGCCTCTATGAAGGCATGACAAGCCGAATTCCGCCTGAAGTTAAGTTTAAATTTTATATTGAGGCGCTTTGCCAAATAAAAAATAAGCAAGGCGAATTTGTCCGCTGGGCGGATTTGCGGATGCTTAGGCGGATGGTGCGGGACAATTGGCACAGAAGTTATGATCCCATCAGCACCATCGGGCATTGGCACTATGTGCGCCGGAGTGAAATGCGTTATATTGTGCCTTTTGTGAATTCTGTTGATTATATTTTCAACGGGTCTCTGCCTTATGAGCTTCCTTTCTATAAATTGCATTTGCTGGGTTTTATTGAGAAAGCACGTGCCAAATTCAAAAATGATTCCAAAAAAGCAGATGCTTATCTCCGGTCTGAAAGAGTGTATCATTTGTTGAGCACTTTTCTGGATGTGAAAGAGGAAAGCCTGGTGCCAGATAATTCTCTTTTGCGTGAATTTATTGGCGGCAGCAAATATCAATATTAAATAGAAATCGGAAATTTGAAATTAAATAAATGACCGTAGGAGCATGTCTGACATAGGCTTCGCAGCGAAAATTTGGATTCTGATTAGAGGATTAGACAATGACAAAGCATGAAATGGTAAAGGAAAAATCGTCTGAGACTGTGATAGATCTTGTTGATTCCCATCGCGGACTGACAGGATGGAAAACCCTTTTGTTTAATTGTGATTGTCATACATTTCATGAAGTGGCTATTCAATTAACAAAAGCTGTCGGATGTCCCTATGAAAAAGGTATGCAACTCGCCAATGTGGTGCACCACACAGGCTGTGCCATTGTTTATTCCGGCTCAAAGGAACATTGTGAAGCTGTGTCAGCTGTCTTAGAAGAAATAGGACTCAGAGCTCAAGTCAGCCAGTAATAATGAGACCACTTTTCCTATTTGTTGATATGTGATAGATCATGACCATCTGCAAGAAAACAACCGTACTGATGATTGCGTTTTTTGTCATATTCCCTGTTTGTTCATGGGGAATATCTGATGAACCTGTCCAGATCACGCGAAAAAAAAACAAGAAAAAGTCCCGCAAAAAAAAGACACCTTCTCACCAAGTTTATTATGAGCCTTTTGTGCTGGAATCTGTTCATATTCAAAACTATCGTCACAGCATGGATTTCGGTTTGAACATGGGCTTGGATAAGTTTTCACCCAAAAACATGAATCAAGACGTTATTAATCAATCGTACGGACGACTGTGCTTATCCATTGATTATCGGTTTGCACCCACTCAGGATTTGGAATTGTCTTTCCGAATGCCCTATTTGGTGCAAACGCTGGATTATAGTGGTTCTGTCGGCGATCAAACAAGCGGTTACAACGCCACTGGTTTGGGACAGTTGGTTGTTGGATGTAAGGTCCCGTTGTCAAAGCATTTTGGCCTAAAAGGTTTTACTGAACTTCCCACAGGGGATGTGAACAGCGCCCTTCCCTCCGGAGAAGGCGCCAATTTTGGGGTAATGTTTCTGGCCAGGGCCGGTTCATGGCATTTTGGTCTGGGGAGAATTGTGAAACTGATCTATCCTGTTCATTATCCGCATGCCACGCTCCGCCGGGATCCGGGTGATATAACTGTTTTTTCTTTGGCATTGACCAATCAGGATGATCTTCGTTTTAAAGGAAATGTGTATGTACAAGGGATTTTTGAAATCAACAACTATTTCATTCACCGGGATCAGGTGAATGGGGTAAAAGTCAAAGACACGAACGGCATTGCCAGCCATATGGCGGTTGGGTTTGTTTTGGGAAATCTGCGCGGTTCTGCCTGCAGTTTGACAAAAATGGGCGCTGTTTTTAGTTTGGGGGAAGAGAGCCACCAAAATTTTGATATTCCCCGAGGTATGGGAGATTTTCAGTTGTTTCTTTCTTATGAATACAGATGGGGCAAAACATCTCAATGATAAAAAAAAATTTATGTCTCATCATTTTTCTCATTGTTTCTTTGTCAGCGGCGTGTAACCGCTCAACAAGAAGTAAATTTATGAGTGGCACGGATATGGTGTTCACGACTGTTGAATATGCCAGTGCGCAGGCCATCAAGGACACATGGTTGTTAAAACACACCGGACAGAGCCTGGCAGGGCCTTTGTTCACCTCTTCTCTGCCCCGGCCCCTGGCTGAATGCCAAAATCATCTGCAATCCCAAGGATTTACAGACGGCATACCTGATGCCTCCAATGTCTATACTTATGAAAGAGCATTAGGGGATTTCATATCAGGCCAATACAAAGTTACTTTTTTCAATCCGGCCAATGCGCCCACTGATATATGCCGTGATTATGGAACAGCCCATCATTTTCAAGTGGATTTTACCGGCACGGCCGGCATGGGGAATTCTATGAATTTAACCTTTCTGGTTCAAAGCACATCCACGCCGGTTCTCAACGGCCGTGTGTCCGGTGAGGCTGGTGGGCAGCCATATCAAATGGTGTTCCAAAATTACCAATACGCCTCATTGTTGAACGACACGCCGGACAACGGGCAATGGACAGGCATGTTTGCCGAGAATACCCCAGGCGCCTGTGATTTAAGTCTCACTTTTTCCGGAGGGAACGGCAGTGGGTCTATGTCCTGCGGATCAGGAAAAAGCTATCAGGTCACTGTTGCTGGTGCAGGGGCAATTGAGGTGAAGCAGTAAACAAAGTATGCTTAAAAATATGATTTTTTTATGTATATTTTGTTTCAAATTTAATATACTTTACCTGTCAGATCACTTCGGACGCGAACAAAACAGACAAACTATTGAGTCATCTGAGTATACCCAATCAGTTGCTTTGAATTTAATATTGCATGATGAATGGAGGATAGCTGTGAGAAAGAAAAAAACACAAGTTGTTGTAGAATCAAAACCTGCAAAAGTGGTCAAGCCAGTCAAAAAAGCAGATAAAAAAACAGTGGTGATTGATTACCCGTTGGAGGGTGAAATCATTAACAGTCATTACTACACATTTCGCATAGGCACCACTCCTGTTGACTGCGTGGAAGTCACGACAAATGGAAAGGAATGGCATCACTGTCGTCCAGCAGCTGGTTATTGGTGGTACGATTGGTCAGGTTACAATTCCGGGCCATACATTATACAAGCCAGAATCCCAGGCGCAGGCAAGCGACCCATCAAGTCCGGCTTGAGAAAATTCACAGTGTTGGTTTAAAGGAAAAGAGCCATTCCTATTGTCTTGGGGTTTTGAAGCTGTCTCGATCGATCAGGGATGGACATAGAAATCCTTCAGACTTATGAAAACCCTGACAAATACGCTATTGTCTGAAGCTAAAAAATGGATCGAGTTTAATACAGTGTCCTCGCATTCAAATCAAGAATTTGTGGGACATCTGAAGATGTCTTTCCGTTCATTGGGTTTTCATTTTACCAAGCAAAAAGTGGTGTCCGGGAAAAATCCCAGATATAACTTTTTGGCTTGGTATGGCCCTCCCCAAAAACAACCGTTGCTGTTGAACACCCATCTTGACACAGTCCCGCCCGGCCCATGGCCGCGTTGGACAGCCACACATGGTCATCCTTTTTGTTTAACGCAAAAAAAGAATCTTCTGTATGGTTTGGGTGTGGCAGATGTTAAACTCAATCTTCTTTGCCAAATACAAGCTCTGAAACACATCCTTCCTTGCGTTTTTCAAAGGCCTCTCTGCATAGTCGGGACATGTTGTGAAGAAAGCGGCATGAAAGGCGCTCAATACCTGATCAAGAATTGGGAAAAGCCTAAACCTGAATTGGCTGTTATCGGAGAACCCACAGAACAGCGGCTCATCAATAAGCACCGCGGGTACTTGGTTTTTCAATGGACCATAAAACTGCCGACAGGTTTATTCAAAAAAGACAAAACATGTGTTTTCTCCATTCCTTTGCAAGGGAAAACAGCGCATTCCAGTACCCCTGAGCTTGGAAAAAATGCTTTTCAAGAAGGGTTCCTCTTGCTGCAAAAACTCAAGAGAGCCGGGATGGACCCCAAAGTGATTCAGTTGAGCGGCGGCACAGCCCCCAATCAAGTGCCTGCTGATGCCTGCCTTGAAGTGGCAATTCCTTCTTTTCCTTTAAAGATTAAAAATAAAAAAATCATACAATCACATCTTCAGAACAGCAAAAAATATCACCTCATCCCTTGGGAAACCATTGAAAAAGGGTTGAAAAAAATATTGTGTTTGTTGTCTCCTCAGTACAGTATGAATGTGGGATTGATAGAAAAAAAACAAAACAAACTGACTGTGACATTTGATATCAGAATACCGTGCGGGCATAATTCTACAGAGCTCATCAAAAAAATCAACCAACAGATCAAGATTTTATGCCGGATAAACAGAATCACAAGCCGGCTTGTCATTGAAAGAAACAATCCGCCGCTGGATGATTCCTTGTCCAAAGACGCTTATCAACTTCTTAAAGAGGTTTTAACACAAACAAGTCTTTCCATTAAGCCTCAAGAAAAACTAACATGTACAGAAGCCGGAGAATACAACCAATGGGGCGTGCCGGCTGTGGTGTGGGGCCCGGGAAAATCAAGAGGGAATGTGCATCAACCCAATGAATCAATTGCCGTGTCTGATCTTCAGCAGGCCGTGGGATTTTATCAAAACTTGATTCGCCGCTGGTGCTTGTAGGTAAAAATGAAAAAAAACAATAACAATCAATTCATTATACGAAACGTCCTCCCACGTGATCTCAGGGATGTCTATCAGTTGGCCTGTCATTTGGATTCTTATAATCTCCCGGCAGACAAGCCGCGCTTGGAGCGGCTGATCAAACATTCTCAACTGTCATTTCAACAAAAGCTCAAGGATTCCACACAGGCCAGATATTTGTTTGTTCTTGAAGACCAATACCTGTCGCGGGTCGTCGGGTGTTCTCTTGTTATAGCCAAACACGGCACATTGGGGCTTCCGCATTTATACTTGTCAAGTTATTCGGAAAAGCGTTACAGCAAAACACTTCAAAAATCAGTTGAACACAAATGTCTGAGGTTGGGGGCCAATGAAGACGGCCCCACAGAAGTGGGCGGTCTTGTGCTGCTTCCTTCTTACCGCAAGCATCCGCAAAAACTCGGCAAATGGCTCAGCTTTGTCAGATTTCTATACATAGCCGCTCACAAATATCTATTTCAGCCCCACATATTGGCTGAATTCTTGCCGGTGTTTATACAAAAGGACAAAAGCCTTTTTTGGGAATACTTTGGACAAAAATTCACTGGATTCACTTACCACCAAGCAGACCGGCTGAGCATTGATAATAAAGAATTCATTCTGTCTCTTTTTCCCAGAGGGACTATTTACCGTGACTTCTTTCCAAAACAGATCAATCAATACTTGGGCGAAGTCGGGGATCCCACTAAACCCGCTGCCAGACTCTTGCAAAAAATCGGATTTCAATACCTGCATCAAATCGAGCCTTTTGACGGCGGACCTTATTATGGCGCGCTGACCAACTATATCACACTGATTCGACAGTCTCAATGCCTGCCGTGTCTTATTCAAAACGCGTCATCCTCAGGGGCCTCAGGAACCTCTGCTGTTCTGATGAATGAAACCAGTCAGGGTTTGCGAAGCATCCAATCATTTGCGCAAAAGAGAAAAGAAAAGCTCATCCTATCACTCCAAGAAGCCCAAAAGCTCAATGCACAAAACAATCAAAAAATCTGGAGGGTGCCGATCAAATGACTTCTTATCAATTCCGCGGCAATTACATCAACGGATCTTTCACCAGACCAAAAACAGGGAATGTCATACGCAGTGAAGATCCTGGAGATTTGGCTTGTCCTGCGGGGACTATTGTGTCAGACCCATCAGCTGTTCAGTCTGCCTGTGAATCAGCCAAAAAGGCTTTTCCCAAATGGAAACAACTGTCCCCTGTTGAGCGGCTCAACTGTTTAACCCGTTACCAAAAAGCCGTTAATAAAAGAACAAAAGACCTGGCTTGGTGCATTTCCCGTGAAACAGGCAAAACCCTTTTGGAATCTGAAACAGAAGTTCGGGGCATGGCCACCAAACTGGATGTTATGGCAAACCAAGGTCTGTCCTTGATACAAAACAAAAGCATTCAAATGGACGAACACACTCAGGGCATCACACAGCACAGAGCTCATGGGATTGTGGGCATTATCGGGCCTTTTAACGTGCCGGGGCATATAGCCAATGGCCAGCTTATTCCGTCCCTGCTCACAGGGAACACTGTTGTGTACAAACCTTCTGAACTCACGCCATTTGTCGGACAGATCATCGCAGAATGTCTGCACGCAGCCGGCTTGCCCAAAGGCGTATTCAATTTGGTACAGGGGGATGGCCGTGTGGGCGCTGCGCTCACAACTCATTCTGAAGTCAAAGTTATTTTTTTCACTGGCTCAGTCAATATAGGGAAAAACATTCATCAACTCTGCGCAGGCAACCCCCAAAAGCTCCTTGCATTGGAGATGGGGGGCAAAAACGCTTCAATCGTCATGCCTGACGCGCCTCTGTCTCTTGCCGTCAAAGAAATTATTCACGGCGCTTTTGCCACCACAGGCCAAAGATGCTCATCCACGAGCCGCATTCTTTTGCACCCACAGGCAGCGAAAAAGTTTATTCAAGCTTTTCATCAGGCAGTGGATGAACTTTCCATAGGATACTTTACAGACCAGCCTTTTATGGGGCCATTGAGTCAAAAAGGCTTTGTTCATAAATTTCTCAATGCGCAAAAAACAGCGGACAAGCTTGGTTATCGCACGCTTAAATTAGGAAAAAAGCATTCTCAAGGAAGGAACGGACACTATGTCACACCTTCTATCCATTTATGGGAAAGCCAAACCTTGCCTGGCACAGACAAGGCTGATTACTGGGATTTAGAACTTTTTGCGCCCAATGTGGATATATACCTCATCAAATCAGAAGAAGACCTCGCCACATTCAACAATGCTTCCCAATATGGG